>JAYVDE010000149.1:0-7101 GCA_043749575.1 Burkholderiaceae bacterium
GCCATGAATCGCCACGCCCGCGGCTTCACGCTGATCGAACACATTGCCGCGATCACCCTTGCCGGGGCTGCGTCGGCCGCGGCCGTGCCGGCCCTGGTCGACCTGCAGACCAACGCCCGGGCCGCCGCGCTGCGCAGCCTGGCCCAGGCGGCCACGTCGGCGATGGTCATCAACCAGGCGGGGTGCCTGGTCACCGGGCACTGGGTGCAAGCCGGCAAGTGCACGCTGGTGCACCAGTGCGGCGACGTGGCCGACTTGCTGCTGACGGGCGTGCCAGCCGGCTACCGCGTCGTCGATGCGCCGCTGGGTGACCCCGGCGCCGCCACGGCATGCCGGCTGGTACAGCACAGCCACGGTGCCGAGGCACCGTTCATCGGCATCGCGGCCGGGCGCTGAGACCGGGGCAGTGCCTCGGGGCGCAGGGGCCAGACGCCATCAGGTGGCGCCTGTTCGGCCATCAGTCGGCGATCAGTCGGCCGTCAGCTCGGCTAGGCTGGGACCGCGTGACACGTCGGGGGCTATCGGCGCTGACCAGCTGACGCCTTCCTCGCGGGCCCAGCGGGCCAGGCTGCCGTCGGCCAGCGCGTCACCGATCACCTTGTCGAGCGCGGCGCGCAACTCGGCGGCCGGCGCCAGCGTGACGAACCCCAGGTTGATGCCGATAGCGCGGCGGTAGTCGGCCGCCACCAGGCGCGTGCCCGGGTGCGTCAGCTGCCAGCCGTCGTACAGCGCGAGCGGCATGAAGGCGACGTCGATGCGGCTGCCGGTCGGTTTGGCCAGCTCGGCCAGCACGTCCTCGCGCTGGCTCAGCGACACCACCTTCGGCCGCAGCGCACCCTGTCGCCAGCCTAGCGCCACGGCGCTGGCCAGCGTGCCGCTGACGGCGCCCAGCCGGCGCTCGCCCAGCTCGGCCAATTGCGCCAGCGGCGGCGCGTCGGGCCGCTGCACCGCGCCGAGCGACACCGCCAGGTAGGCCCGGCTGGCCACCAGCGTGCCCAGCGGCACAAACGGCCGTTCTCGCTTGCGCTTGGCGCCGGGGTAGTCGGGCGTGCGCGACGTGGCACGGGCGGCCGGCCCGAGGTCACTGGCCAATAGCGGAAAGCCACTGGCCACATCGCACAGCCCGGCCGACAACAGCGCATTGACTTCGTTGGTCAGCGCACTTTCTTTCTCGTACGAGGTGTCGAAGGGCAGCACCACCAGCTCACGGCCCACCGCCCGGGCCAGCGCGGCGGCGATGCGCACATCCAGCCCACGGGACGTGCCGCCCGCCTGCCACGACAACGGTGGGTTGTCGGCCGCCATGCACACCGTCAGCGGCGCGGCCAGGGCCGGGGCGCAGAGCAGCAGCGCGGCGAGGGCCAGCCCGGCCGCGAACTCAGTTTTCCTTGCCACCACGGCTCCCTACATAGGCCCACAGCAGGCCGAGCTCCGCTTGCGACAACGCGTCCTTGAACGAGGGCATGCTGCCCTTGCCGTTGCTCACGCTGTTGCTGAAGCGATCAGCGTCGTCGACCGGAAACTTGCGCAGATCGGCCACCGTGGTGCCGGCATTGACCATGTTGCGGCCATGGCACTGCGCGCAGGTGCGGTGGAACAGCGTGCGCCCCTGCTCGATCTGCTCGGTCTGGAAGCGGGGCGCGTTGCCGGATGCGCCGATGGCCGCCACGTTGGTGGCCTGCGCCAGCGCTGCCATCGGCAGCGCCAACGCCAGTACCAACAAGCACCCGCCCCGCGCCTGAGCAAGTGGCCGCCAGGGCACCGGCTGCGCCGGGCCGCTGGCGGTGCCCCGCTGGGGGCAAGCGCCGAAGGCGCTACCGCGGGGGATCAAGGCAGTGCGAAAGTCCACACCGAACCGCCCGCCGGTGTTTCAGCCATGCGCTCATCACCCAGCACCGCCCAGACGCCACCACCGCCCACGGTGATGGTCACGTACTGCTTGCCCTGGTGCTCCCAGGTGACCGGCAGGCCGATGATGCCGGAGCCGGTCTGGTACTCCCACAGCTTCTTGCCGTTGTTCGCATCCACCGCCATGAACTCGCCGGTGGCCGCACCGGTGAACACCAGGCCGCCGCCGGTGGACAAGGTGCCGGCCATGCTGGGCTGGCCCGGCCAGGCCAGCTGCCACTTGCTTTTGCCGGTCATCGGGTCGATGGCGCTGAGGTAGCCGTGGGTTTGACCCTTGGTGAAGTTGACGCCCCGCAGGTCGACCCCGGTGTACCACTCGCCGCGCTTGTACTCGGGCTTGACGATCTTGTAGGGCCAGCTGAGGTTCAGCGTGTTGGCATAGGCCAGCCCGGTGCTCGGGTTCCAGGACATCGGCGTCCAGTTTTTGCCACCCAGCACCGACGGCCAGACCTCGACGTCCTCGCCAGCGCGCGCGCGCTTGGTGACATCGGACTCAACCGGCCGGCCGCTGGCCAGGTCGATCTTGTCGGCCCAGTTGACCTTGACGTAGGGGTTGGCCGCCAGCAGCTTGCCGTTGGCGCGGTCGAGCACGTAGAAAAAGCCGTTGCGGTTGGCCTGCGCCAGCACCTTGCGGGGCTTGCCGTCGATCTGGATGTCGACCAGCATGCCGACCTCGGTGCTGTCGTAGTCGTAGGGGTCGTTCGGGCTGAACTGGTAGTGCCAGACCATCTCGCCGGTCTTGGGCCGGAAGGCGATCACCGAGCAGACGTACAGGTTGTCGCCCAGGCGCACCTGGGGGTTCCACGGGCCGGCATTGCCAGTGCCCCAGTAGACAAGATCGAGCTCAGGGTCGTAGGCGCCGGTCAGCCAGGTCGGCGCGCCGCCCTTGCTGGCGGTGTCGCCGGGCCAGGTGTCGCCGCCCTTTTCACCCGGTGCGGCGGTGGTGTAGAAGCGCCACAGCTTCTTGCCGGTCATCGGGTCCCAGCCGTCGACGAAGCCGCGGGTGCCGTATTCACCGCCGGCGATGCCGGTCATCACCACGCCGTTGGCGATCAGCGGCGCGCTGGTCATCGCATGGCCGTCCTGGTAGTCGGCGGCCTTGCTCTTCCACAGCTGCTTGCCGGTCTTGGCGTCGAGCGCGACGACATGGGCGTCGAGCGTGGTGCGGTAGATCTTGCCCTCGTAGATCGCCACGCCGCGGTTCAGGATGCCGCAGCAGGCCATCTTGAAGACGTCCTGCGGCAGCTCGACATCGGACTTCCAGATCTGCTTGCCGGTCAGCGGATTGATCGCCATCGTCGCGCTGTGGGTGGTGACGTACATCACCCCCTCGTGGATGATCGGCTGGCTTTCCTGGCTCTGCGAGTTGTTCAGGCTGTAAGTCCACTTGGGCGTCAGCTTGGCCACGGTCTGGGTGTTGATCTGCTTGAGCGCGCTGTAGCGCTGGTTGGCGTAGCCCATGCCGTAGGTCAGGATGTCGCCGGAGGTGCTGGCGTCGGCCTTCAGTGCGGCATCGGACTGGGCCATGGCCGGCGTTGCGGCCAGTGTCATGAGGGCCGCGCTTGCGGCCAGCGTCATGAGGGCCGCGCCTGCGGTCAGTGATCGGGTCATCTGCATGTCTTGTCTCCTGTTGGTGGGCCAACGGCGGCCGCTGTTGCTGCGGGATTCTTCAGTCCCGGGCGCCGATGCTGCAGCCTGGCGACACGGCTGTCCACGGCTTGCGGGCATTCCCTAGGTCACCCGGGGCCTCTGGCCTGCCTACAGTGCGCGGTAGGCCGCTGCGGCAGCCGCCGCCGGTCGCCCGGTGTTGCAGCGTGCAACACCCCGCCTTTGCCACAGGACGATGCATGAACCCATCCAACGATTTGCAGTCTCGGCTGCAGACGGTTCGCAACCACTACCGCGTCACGCCCTGGCTGCAGCCGCGCGACGACGAGTCGCCACTGCTGCGATCCTGGCAGCGCTGCCGCGATGCCGGCATGCGCGAGGGCGAGCGCATCCACTTTGAGCTGGTGTCGCGCTCGATGCTGGCCGAGCTGGACGACCGCTACGGCGGCTTTGTGCAGCGCGCCCGGCCCGAGACCGAGCGCCTGGCGCAGGCCTTGCGCGGCTCCGGCTGCGTCGTGATGCTGTTCAACGCCCACGGCGTGGTGGTCGACCGGCTGTGCCAGGAATCGGCCACTCCGGCCAGCCTGCTGCTGGCCAGCCGCAAGGGCATCAACCTGGCCGAGCGCTGCGTGGGCACCACCGCGCCCGCCATCTCGCTGGCCGAGGGCCTGCCCTACCTGGTCGGCCGCGACGCGCACTTCTTCTCCAACGTGCGGCCGTTTTTCTGCGTCGCCGCGCCGATCGATGGCCCGTCCGGTGAGCGCCTGGGCGCGCTGGACATCACCGCCTACGACAACGTGCCGGCGTTCGACGTCTACAGCCTGGTGGTTGATGCCGCCGCGGCGATCGAGAACCGCCTGTTCCAAGCCAGCCGCGACCGCCTGCTGGTGCACTTTCACCCGCGTGGCGAACTGGTCGGCACGACGCTGGAAGGCCTGCTGCAAGTCGACGACAGCGGCTGCGTCTGCGGCGCCAACCGCGCCGCCGCACGGCTGCTGTGCCAGCCGCGCAGTGCGCTGATCGGCAGTGCCTTCGGCGACTGGTTCGACCGCCGCCTGCAGGGCTTTTTCGCCCGCGCCAGCAGCCTGCGCGCCGACCTGGTGGAACTGAGCACCCGCACCGGCCTGCAGGTGATGGCGCGTTTTGAAGGCGAGCCCTCGCTTGCCGATGCGCCAGACGGCCGTGCCGCGCCGGCCGACCCGCCGGCGCTCCTGGCGGCCAGTTGCCCCTTGCCCGCGCCGCCGGCCCGCATGCGTGACCTAGAGCGCCAGGCCATCGAGCGCACGCTGGTGGCGTTGGGCGGCAACGTGGCGGCCACCGCGCGGCAACTGGGCATCAGCCGCAACACCATCTACCGGCGGCGCAGCGGCGGTGATTGACGTTCAGCGGTGTTGGCCTGTCAGCGCCGGCCGAACATCATCTGGCGGGCCAGCGCCGATTTCAGCGGCGGCAGCGCCTGCACCAACGCCAGCCCCAGCCCGCGGGCGGCGGGCAGGCCTGGCCAGCGCCAGGTGAAGCTGCGGGCCAGAAAATCGGTGGCGGCGATCATCGCCCAGCGGTCGGGGCCGCGCGCCCATTCCAGCCGGCGCAGCAGCGCCGCCAGGTCGGCGGGCGCCGCCTGGCGCAGCGCGTGCACCAGCGCGGCCGCGTCGCGCAGCCCCAGGTTCAGGCCCTGGCCGGCCACCGGGTGCAGCGTCTGCGCGGCGTTGCCGATGCGCACGGTGGCGCCGTCGACCAGCGTGCGCTCGGCGGTCAAGCCCAGTGCAAAGTGTTTCAGCGGCGACAAGCCCACCACCGTGCCGGCGGCCTCGGGCAGCAAGGTGTTCAGCACGGTGATGCGTTGGGCCTCGCTGAGCAGCGCCACCGGGTCGTCGTCGCTGGGCACGCACCACACCAGGGCCGCGCGGGCATTGCCATCGGCGGCCGGCGGCAGCGGCAGCAGCGCCAGCGGGCCGTCGCGGGTGAAGCGCTCGACCGCCCGGCCCGGCGTGGCGCCGGCCAGCGTGGCGGTGCCGATCCAGGCGGTCTGCCGGTAGTCATGGCGCAGGCTGGCCAGCAAGCTGCTGCTGCGCGGGCGGCCCGCCAAGGCCTCCGGGGGGCCCGGGTCGGCGAACACACCGCCCTCGGCAATCACCGCCAGGTCGAAGCGTTCGGCAATGCCGGCGTCGATCTCGACACCGCCGCTTGCCAAGTTGCGCAGCTCGGCCACCGGCCGGCCGAAGCGGCTGTGCAGGAGCGCTGGCGCCAGCGCTTCGGCGGCCCGCCAGCTGCGCTGCAAGCTGGCCACCAGCGTGCCGTAGGCCAACACCGCGCCGAGCATCGGCACGGCCTCGTCGCTGGCGCGCAGGTGCACGGCGGCGGCCAAACCGCGCCCTTGCAGGGTCGGCGGTGCCTGCGACACCAGCACCTCGTTGATGGCCTGCACACCCGCCGTCGGCCAGGCGCCCAGCCGCTGCAACAGCTGCACGCTGCCCAGTGCCAGTGCCAGTGTGCGCGGGTCGCCCGACACGTCCTGGTCGGCCGGCCGGCGGTCGAACAAGCTGATCTCGGCCCGCGGCAGCCGTTGGGCGGCGAGCAGCGCCAGCGCCAGCCCGGCAGGGCCGGCGCCGATGACGGCAATGCGCCAGATTGGCACCAACGGGGCGCTGGGCAGGGTCATGAGCAGCCCTCCAGCCAGCCGACATCGGGCAGCCGGCCACCGCGCAGCGTGATGATGCGGCCGCCGTCGTTGGTCTCCATCACCAGGGCAAAACGGCGGTTGGGTGAATAAACCGTCAACATCCGGCCTTGGTCGAAGTAGGGGTGCGGCGCCGACACCAGCCGCTGGCCATAAGCCTGCTGGGCACGCGCCAGGCTGTCACCCACATGCACGCCGCTGAAGGTGGCGTAACGGGGGTCGCGGGTCTCGATGCGGGTGATCACGGCACCGGCCAGCGCGTAGCGCACGCCGGGCTGTTGGGCGGTGCTGCGGTAGTGGCAGTCGGCGGCGGCGGCGTTTGCGGCGCTATCGGCCGCCACCGGTTTGAGCGGCTTGGCAGCGGCCTCAGCCGTCAGCGGCTGGCCCAGCGCGGTTTCGGCCTGCGCCAGCGCCTGGCCGGCCTGCGCCGGGCTGAGGCCGTAAAAACCGAAGCGTGCAGCCGAGCGTGCCGCCGGCGCCGAAGCAGCGGCGACTGCCGACCCCGCTGATCCCGCTGGCGCTGCCGCCGCTGCCGCTGATGCTGCCGCTGATGCCGCTGATGGACTGGCGACGCTGGCCGGCTTGGCGGCGGCCGCTCGTGCCCAGGCGCCAGGGGCGGCGATGGCGGCCAGCGCCGCGAGCAGCGCGCACCACCGCAAGCCCGGCGCGCAGCGGTGACGGCGGCGCAGCCGTTGGCGGTCAGCGAGCGGCTGCGGGGGGTGGTGCGGGGGGCAAGGCGGGGCTTCGGTCACCGTGTGCTCAACCGGTGGGCTGCAATGGGCCAGAACGATAGCGCATCGCGCGGCGCTCAATCTGCCGCACCAGCACCAGCACCAGCACCAGCACCAGCACCAGCACCAGCACCAGCACCAGCACCAGCACCAGCTAGATCCAGCTCCACTGCGGCC
>JAYVDE010000150.1:0-7099 GCA_043749575.1 Burkholderiaceae bacterium
CCACGGCTGCGCAGGCAGCGCCACCCACACGGTAGCAGTGCAGCTGCCTGCGGGTTTTCGGGGCGCCAAACCCAGCCCGAAGGCCGGCTGGGCGCTCAGCGTGCGCCGGCAAGCGCTGGCCCAGCCCTACGACAGCCACGGCCGCCGCGTCACCGAGGAGGTGGTCGAGGTGGTGTGGACCGCTCGCAGCCCCGAGCACTTTCTGGCCGACGCCTGGTTCGACGAGTTCAGCGTGCGCGGCCAGTTGCCGTTGCAGGCCGGGCCGCTGTGGTTCAAGCTGCAGCAGCTGTGCGAAATTGGCCGGCTGGACTGGACCGAGATCCCGGTCACCGGCACCGCCACCGGGCACCTGTTGGCACCGGCCGTGCTGCTCGAGGTGCTGCCCGCCGCGACCGCCGGCCACCCACACTGAGCACCACGCGCACTGCCGGCACACCCCGCCACACTGCTGCCTCACCATCGCCGCACCGCCGCCCCCACACGCTTAAAGCTCGCCGATGCACCGCAACGCGCGCTGCCGCAGCTCGCCAACACCCGCCAGCCCCAAGGAAGTCAACATGATCGTTTCCCGCCCGATCTCCCGCCCGATCCCCCGCTTGATCGCCCGCGCCCTCGCCGCCGCGGCCTGCGCCCTCCTCGCCCTGCCCACGCTGGCCCAGACCACCGTGAAAGAACCCTGGGTGCGCAGCACCGTCGCCCAGCAAATGGCCACCGGTGCGTTTTTCAGCATCAGCTCGGCGGGCGGCGGCAAGCTGCTGTCGGTCTCGTCGCCGGCCGCCGGCGTGGTCGAGATCCACGAGATGAAAATGGACGGCAGCACCATGAAGATGCGCGCGGTGACCGCACTCGACCTGCCCGCCGGCAAGGCGGTGGAACTGAAGCCCGGTGGCTACCACGTGATGCTGATGGACCTGAAAGCGCCGCTGGCCGCCGGCCAGAGCATAGCCCTGAGCTTGCTGGTCGAGGGCAAGGACGGCAAGCGAGAAACCCTGACCGTGAAGGCGCCCGTCAAGGCGCTGAACAGCCCTGCAGCCGCCGACACGGCCGGGCACAAGCACTGAGAGGTCAGCGCCCGCCGGTGCCGGCCCCGAAGGCCTCGCGCAGCGGTGTCACCCGGCCGATGGCGTGCGGGCTGTAGCCGGGCAGCGCATCCACCGCGGCCCGAAATTCGTCGCTGCGCAGCAGTTGCAGCAGCGGCCTCATCGCCGCCGACGCCAGCGTGGCCTGCCGGCACAGCAAGAAGTAGCGCTCAGTGGCCAGCGGGATGAAATCGAGCTTGAACCGCCGCGCCGGCGTCTCCAGCCCGAAGCCGACATCGGCCATGCCGCTGGCCACGTAGGCGGCCACCGCAGCATGGGTGAATTCACCCTGCTCGAAGCCGGCGATGGCCGCTGGCGCGATGCCGGCCTGCGCCAGCAGCGTTTCCAGCAGCAAACGGGTGCCTGAACCCAGTTGCCGGTTGATGAAGCGCAGGTCGGGCCGCACCAGGTCGGCCAGCTCATAGACCTTGCGCGGGTTGCCGGCGGCCACCACCAGGCCCTGGCGGCGGCTGGCAACATCGACCACCACAAGGTCGTCGGCGACCAGCCAGCGCTGGTAGTGCATCAGCGCCGCGCCCTGCGCAAACCCCAGCGGGATGTGCAGGCCGGCCACATCGCAGCCACCATCGTCGAGCGCCGCCACCGCCTCGGTGCTGCTGCCGTAGCGGTGTTCCACCGGCACACCGGCGCGGCCCAGCGTGTCGACCAACCGTTCGATCGCGAAGCCATGGCTGGCATGCAAGCGCAGCACCGCCGGCTGGGTCGACATCACCTGGGCAATCTCGGCCGACAGCTCCGACGCCAGCGACTCCAGCACCGGCTTCAGCCGGGCGTGGATACGGTGGTCGGCCCAGACCAGTTTTTCGCCCAGCGGCGTCAAGGTCGAGCCCTTGCCACGCGCCATGTGCAGCAGCGGGGTGTCGAAATGCGCCTCGCCCTGGCGCACCAGGTCCCAGGCATGGCGGTACGACAGGCCCAGCGGCTGGCACGCCGCCAGCAGGCTGCCGCTGTCCTGCACCTGCACCAGCAGGTCGAGCAAGCGCGGTGGCAACGCTGGCCGGTCGGGGTCGTGCAGCGTCCACACCGGCTTGATCGAGATCCGTTTCATCAGGGTTCACCCTTTAGGCACTGCGCTGCCGATGGCTCGCGCTGCGGCGCGCATATTGCAGTGTCGGTGCAGAACGGCCACCATCACCCGCCATGAGCAAGCGCCTGACCGACCACACAAGCGACCGCATGATCGACCGCACCAGCCACCGCCCCAGCGACCGCACCACCGCCCTGCCCGCTTCACCGGTTTCGCCAGCGCCCTGGGCGGCGCAAGTGGCCACGCTGATCGCCCTGCACCGCCAGCAGCCCGGTGGCCTGCTGGCGCTGCTGCATGCGGCGCAAGACGCAGTTGGTCATGTGCCGCCCGACGCGGTGCCGGCGATCGCCGCAGGCTTCAACCTGTCGCGCGCCGAGGTCCATGGCGTGGTCAGCTACTACCACTTCTTCCGCAGCGCGGTGCCGGGCCGGCAAGTGGTGCAGCTGTGCCGCGCCGAGGCCTGCCAGGCCTGCGGCGCCGAGGCCTTGCTGGCCCAGGCCGAAGCGCTGCTGGGCTGTGCCGTCGGCAGCACCCGGGCCGACGGCGTGGTGACGCTGGAAGCGGTGTACTGCCTGGGTTTGTGTGCCTCGTCACCGGCGCTGCGCATCGGTGATCGCCTGCATGCCCGGGTGACACCGCAGCGGCTGCAGCAACTGGTGGCCGGCCTGCTGCCAGTCGCGCTGGCGGCGCCATGAGCCCGCCGGGCCGTCCCAAGGGCGAATTCCGCAGTGCGCAGCACGAAGGTACTCCAGTTACCGCGCTGCAACTCTTCGTGCCGGCCGACTCTGCCGCCAAGGCGGTGGGCGCCGACGAGGTCGCCACCGCGCTGCAAGCCCAGGCCGCCTTGCTCGGCCAACCGCTGACCCTGGTGCGCAACGGCTCGCGCGGCTTGTTCTGGCTGGAGCCCCTGGTCGAAGTGGTCACGCCGCAAGGCCGGGTGGCCTACGGCCCGGTGACGGTCGACGATGTGGCCCTGCTGTGGCCCGCGCTGCAGGCCGATGCAGCGGGCCAGGCCGCACCGCATCCCTTGCGTCTGGGCATCACCGACCAGCTTCCCTACCTGGCAATGCAAGAGCGGCTGACCTTCCGCCGCGTCGGCATCACCGACCCGCTGTCGCTGGACGACTACGCGGCCCACGGCGGCTGGGCCGGGCTGCAGGCGGCGCTGGCGCTGACCGCCACCGCGGTGCTGGATGAGGTGTTGCACTCGGGCCTGCGCGGGCGCGGTGGTGCGGCCTTTCCGGCCGGCATCAAGTGGCGCACGGTGGCCAACACGCCCGCGCCCGGCCCAGCGGCCCAAAAGTACGTGGTCTGCAACGCCGACGAGGGCGACTCGGGCACCTTCGCCGACCGCATGGTGATGGAGGGCGACCCCTACATGCTGATCGAAGGCATGGCCATCGCCGCGCTGGCGGTGGCTGCCACGCAGGGCATCGTCTACATCCGCGCCGAGTACCCCGACGCAGTGGCAGTGATGACTGAGGCCATCCGCCGGGCCACCGCCGCTGGCTGGCTGGGTGATCGGCTGCACGGCAGCTTGCAGGCCTTCGACCTGCGGGTAGTCAAGGCCGCCGGGTCGTATGTCTGCGGCGAAGAGACCGCGATGCTCGAATCCAACGAAGGCAAGCGCGGCATCGTTCGCGCCAAGCCGCCGCTGCCGGCGGTGGCCGGTCTGTTTGGCCAGCCGACCGTTGTCAACAACGTGCTGACCTTCGCTGCGGTGCCGCAGATCCTGGCGGGTGGCGGGCAGGCCTACCGCGACCACGGCGTCGGCCGTTCGCACGGCACGCTGCCCTTCCAGCTGGCCGGCAACATCGCCCGCGGCGGCCTGGTCGAAAAGGCCTTCGGCATCACGCTGCGCGAACTGGTCTACGGCTTTGGCGGTGGCACGCGCAGCGGCCGGCCGGTCAAGGCGGTGCAGGTGGGTGGCCCCTTGGGCGCCTACGTGCCCGAGGCGCTGTGGGATTTGCCGCTGGACTACGAGGCCTACGCGGCGCACGGCCTGGTGGTCGGCCACGGCGGCCTGGTGGTGCACGACGACAGCGCCAACCTGGCCCGGCTGGCCCGCTACGCGATGGAGTTCTGCGCGATCGAGAGTTGCGGCAAGTGCACGCCTTGTCGGATCGGCTCGACCCGCGGTGTCGAGGTGATCGACCGCATCACCACGCTGGCGCCCAGCAATCCGCGCCGCGAGGAGCAAGTGGTGCTGCTGCGCGATCTGTGCGAAACCATGCTGCACGGCAGCCTGTGCGCGATGGGCGGCATGACGCCCTTCCCGGTGCTGTCGGCACTGGACCACTACCCGCAAGACTTTGGCCTGCCGGCGAACGTCGGCACTGGCGCGGCCACTGGCACCAACGCAGCCACTGGCACCATCAACCCGACCGCCGCCTGAGGACCCACCATGCTGCAACACTTGAAGCAAGACATCGACCGTGGCACGCCGGCCCGCATCGCCACCGACACCGTCAGCCTGCAGATCGACGGCTTCAAGGTGACGGTGCCCAAGGGCACGTCGCTGATGCGCGCGGCCACCGAGGCCGGCATCCGTGTGCCCAAGCTCTGCGCCACCGACAGCCTGGAGCCCTTTGGCTCCTGCCGCTTGTGCCTGGTCGAAATTGCCGGCCGCAAAGGCTACCCGTCTAGCTGCACCACCCCCGCCGAAGCCGGCATGGTGGTGCAGACCCAAAGCCCCAAGCTGCAAACCCTGCGCAAGGGCGTGATGGAGCTCTACATCAGCGACCATCCATTGGACTGCCTGACCTGCAGCGCCAACGGCAATTGCGAGCTGCAGGACATGGCCGGCGTGACCGGCCTGCGCAACGTGCGCTACGGCGTGGGCGCGGCCGCCGGCAAACACCACACGCAGTCCGCCAAGGACGAATCGAACCCGTATTTCACCTTCGACCCTAGCAAGTGCATCGTCTGCAGCCGCTGCGTGCGCGCGTGTGAAGAAACCCAGGGCACCTTCGCGCTGACCATCAGCGGCAGGGGCTTCGACAGCCGCGTCTCGCCCGGCCAGGACCAAGCATTCATGGCCAGCGAATGTGTCTCCTGCGGCGCCTGCGTCGAAGCCTGCCCCACCGCCACGCTGCAGGAAACCAGCATCATCCACTGGGGCCAGCCCGAGCACAGCGTCATCACCACCTGCGCCTACTGCGGCGTGGGCTGCGGCTTCAAGGCCGAGATGAAGGGCAACACCGTCGTGCGTATGGTGCCCTGGAAAGACGGCAAGGCCAATGAAGGCCATAGCTGCGTCAAGGGCCGCTTCGCCTGGGGCTACGCCACCCACGCCGACCGCATCACCAGCCCGATGGTGCGCGACAAGACAACCGACCCCTGGCGCGAAGTCAGCTGGGATGAGGCCATCGGCCATGCGGCCACGCGCTTCAAGGCGATCCAGGCCGAGCATGGCAAAGACGCGGTCGGCGGCATCTCCTCCAGCCGCTGCACCAACGAAGAGGTCTACCTGGTGCAAAAGCTGGTGCGCGCCGCCTTCGGCACCAACAACGTCGACACCTGCGCCCGGGTCTGCCACTCGCCCACCGGTTACGGCATGGGCCAGACCTTCGGCACCTCGGCCGGCACCCAGACCTTCCAGAGTGTCGAGCAGGCCGACGTCATCATCGTGATCGGCGCCAACCCGACCGACGCCCATCCGGTGTTTGCCTCGCGCATGAAGAAGCGGCTGCGCGGTGATGGCCACCGACCCGGCGCGCAGCTGGTGGTGATCGACCCGCGGCGCATCGACTTGGTCGAGTCGCCCCACGTCAAGGCCGCCCACCACCTGGCGCTCAAACCCGGCACCAACGTGGCGGTGATCACCGCGATGGCCCATGTGGTGGTCACCGAAGGGCTGGTGGCCGCGGCCTATGTTGCCGAGCGTTGCGAGACCAAGAGTTTCGGCGACTGGTGCAGCTTCGTCGCCAAGCCCGAACACTCGCCTGAAGCATTTGAGGCCACCACCGGCGTGTCGGCGGCCGAGTTGCGCGCCGCCGCGCGGCTGTACGCCCAAGGCCCCAACAGCGCCATCTACTACGGCCTGGGGGTCACCGAACACGCGCAAGGCTCGACTATGGTGATCGGCATTGCCAACCTGGCGATGGCTTGCGGCATGGTCGGCCGTGAAGGCGTGGGCGTGAACCCGCTGCGCGGCCAGAACAACGTGCAGGGCAGCTGCGACATGGGCAGTTTTCCGCACGAGCTGCCGGGCTACCGCCATGTCAGCGACACCACCGTGCGCAGCCAGTTCGAAGCCGCCTGGGGCGTGGTCATCAGCCCCGAGCCCGGCCTGCGCATCCCCAACATGTTCGACGCTGCGCTGGCGGGCAGCTTCAAGGGGCTGTACTGCCAGGGCGAGGACATCGTGCAGAGCGACCCCGACACCCAACACGTGGCCGCGGCGCTGGCGGCGATGGACTGCATCGTGGTGCAAGACCTCTTCTTGAACGAGACCGCCAAGTACGCCCATGTCTTTTTGCCCGGCAGCAGCTTTTTGGAGAAGGACGGCACCTTCACCAATGCCGAGCGCCGCATCAGCCGGGTGCGCCAGGTGATGCCACCCAAGGCCGGCCTGGGCGACTGGCAAGTGACCCAGCGCCTGGCCACCGCGCTGGGCTACCCGATGGCCTACGAGCACCCTTCGCAGATCATGGCCGAGATCGCGTCGCTGACGCCCAGCTTCGCCGGCGTCAGCTTCGAGAAGATCGATCGCCTGGGCAGCGTGCAGTGGCCGTGCAATGAAGACACCGACGAAGCCGGCACCGCCACCATGCATGTCGACCAGTTCGTTCGTGGCAAGGGCCGTTTCTTCAACACCCAGTACGTCGCCAGCGAAGAGAAGGTGACCCGCCGCTTCCCGCTGCTGCTGACCACCGGGCGCATCCTGAGCCAGTACAACGTCGGCGCGCAGACCCGCCGCACCGCGAATGTCGTGTGGCATCCCGAGGACGTGCTGGAAATTCACCCGCAG
>JAYVDE010000151.1:0-7095 GCA_043749575.1 Burkholderiaceae bacterium
TCAAGCTGTCGGCGCTGCACCCGCGCTACAGCCGTGCCCAGGTCGGGCGGGTAATGGCCGAGCTGGGCCCGCGGCTGGCCCTGCTGGCGCGGCTGGCGCAGCGGTACGACATCGGCCTGAACATCGACGCCGAAGAAAGTGATCGGCTGGAACTGTCGCTCGACCTGCTGGAAACGCTGTGCGCTGACCCGGCGCTGGCGGGCTGGAACGGCATCGGTTTTGTGATCCAGGCCTACTCCAAACGCTGCCCCGCAGTGGTCGACCACCTGATAGCCCTGGCCCGGCGCAGCCAACGCCGGCTGATGGTGCGGCTGGTCAAGGGCGCCTACTGGGACAGCGAGATCAAGCGGGCGCAACTCGATGGCCTGGCTGACTACCCGGTCTACACCCGCAAGGCCTACACCGACGTGGCCTACCTCGCCTGCGCTCGGCAGTTGCTGGCCGCGCCCGACGCGGTCTACCCGCAGTTCGCCACCCACAACGCGCACACCTTGGCCGCCGTGCACACGCTGGCGGGCGAGCAATACGCGGCCGGTCAGTACGAGTTTCAGTGCCTGCACGGCATGGGCGAGCCACTCTACGAGCAGGTGGTCGGCACGCTGGCCGACGGTAAGCTGGCCCGGCCGTGCCGCATCTATGCGCCGGTCGGCAGCCACGAAACCCTGCTGGCCTACCTGGTGCGCCGGCTGCTGGAGAACGGCGCCAACACCTCCTTCGTCAACCGCATCGCCGACGCGCAACTGCCGCTGGCACTGCTGGTTGAAGACCCGGTGCAAACGGTCGAGCGACAAGCCACGGCCGAGGGCGTGACCGGCGCGCCGCATCCCGCGATCCCGTTGCCCTGCGCGCTCTACGGTGCGGCGCGGCTGAACTCGGCCGGGCTGGACTTGGCCAGCGAGCCGCAGCTCAGCGCGCTGGCCCAGTCGCTGGCCGATGGCGCGGGCATGGTCTGGCAGGCGTTGCCCTTGCTGGCGGTGGCAGCCGCAGCGCCTACCGGCCCGCTGCAGCGCGTGCTGAACCCGGCCGACCCGGCTGACTCCGTCGGCACGGTGCAAGAGGCCACGGCCGACGACGTGCAGGCCGCGCTGGCCGCCGCACAAACCGCCGCGCCAGGCTGGGCCGCCACGCTGCCCGCCGAACGTGCCGCCCGGCTGGACGCGGCGGCCGACCGCCTGCAAGCCGACGCCGCCCGGCTGTGCGCGCTGCTGGTGCGCGAAGCCGGCAAGACCTTCGCCAACGCGGTGGCCGAATTGCGTGAGGCGGTGGACTTTCTGCGTTATTACGCGGCCCAAGTGCGGCACGGCTTCGACAGCAGCACGCACCGGCCGTTGGGTGTCGTGGTCTGCATCAGCCCGTGGAATTTTCCGCTGGCCATATTCACCGGCCAGGTCGCTGCGGCGCTGGCCGCCGGCAACGTGGTGCTGGCCAAACCGGCCGAGCAAACCCCGCTGATCGCCGCCGCAGCGGTGCGCGCGCTGCACGCGGCCGGCGTGCCGCGCGGCGCGCTGCAATTGCTGCCCGGCCGTGGCGATACCGTGGGCGCGGCGTTGGTCGCTGACGCCCGGGTGCAGGGCGTGCTGTTCACCGGCTCGACCGACGTGGCGCGGCTGCTGCAGCGTGGCCTGTCGGCCAGGCTGACCGACAGCGGCCAGCCGGTGCCGTTAATCGCCGAGACCGGCGGCCAGAATTGCCTGGTGGTCGACTCGTCGGCGCTGACCGAGCAGGTGGTGCAGGACGTCATCAGCTCGGCCTTCGACAGCGCCGGCCAGCGTTGCTCGGCCCTGCGGGTGCTGTGTGTGCAACGCGAGTCCGCCGACCGGGTGGTCGAGATGCTGCTGGGTGCCATGGCCGAGCAGCGGCTGGGCGACCCACGACAGCTGGCCACCGACGTCGGCCCGGTCATCGATGCGCAGGCCCGCGACAACATCGAGCGCCACATCGCCGCGATGCGCGCGCTGGGCCGGCCGGTGTGGCAGCCGTTGGCCGATGGCGCCGATGGCGCCGCTGCCGGGTGTGCCCAGCCGTTGCATGGCCACTTCGTCTTGCCCACGCTGATCGAGATCGAGCGTTTGGCTGACCTGGAACGCGAGATTTTCGGCCCCGTGCTGCACCTGCTGCGCTACGACCGCGACGCCCTGCCCGCGCTGCTGGCGCAGATCAACGCGACCGGCTACGGCCTGACCTGCGGCGTGCACAGCCGCATCGACGAGACGGTGGTGCAAGTGGCGCAGACCGTGCGCGCCGGCAACCTTTACGTCAACCGCAATGTCGTCGGCGCGGTGGTCGGCGTGCAGCCCTTCGGCGGCGAGGGTTTGTCGGGCACCGGCCCGAAGGCCGGTGGTCCGCTGTACTTGCTGCGGCTGTTGGCCAGCTGCCCGGCCGACGCCGCGGCCGCTGCGGTGCGCAGCGCGGGGCCCGCCGCAGCGGCGCCGGTGCGCGGTTTTGCGGCCGATCCCCGCGATGCCGACGCCGCCCAGGCGCTGCGTGCGCTGCAAGCCTGGGCCGATGCCAACGGCCTAGCCGGCCTGGCGCAACTTGGCGAGCGTGCCGCGGCCTTGTCGCCGGCCTTGGGCTGGCGAACCTTGGCCGGCCCCACCGGCGAGGCCAACCTGTACGCCGTGCTGCCGCGCGACCAGGTGCTGTGCCTGGCGCCGGCCGGCGCCGAGGGCGACGCCGCCCGGCTGGCCCAGTTGGCGGCGGTGCTGGCCGTCGGCAGCCGTGCGCTGTGGCCAGCCGACGCCAGCGCGCTGTGCGACCGCCTGCCCGCCGACGTGCGCGAGCGGGTGGCGCTGGCGCAAGACTGGACTGCCGACGCGGTGGTCTTCGACGCCGTGCTGTATGCCGGGCCGCCCGACCACCTGCAGGCCGTGCTGGCCAGGCTGGCGGCGCGCCGCGGCGCCATCATCGGCGTGACGCCGTGGTCGGCCACCACCGACGCACTGGCGCTGCACCGCCTGGTGATCGAACGCTCGCTCAGCCTCAACACCGCCGCGGCCGGCGGCAATGCCAGCTTGATGAGCATCGGTTGATGTGCGCCGCTTGACGGGCTTGCGCAGCGCCCGCCGCTGACCCCACGATGGACGGGTGCACCGCGGCAAAGGCGCGGTGGGGGTGGCGGCGCTTGTTCAACCCGGCACGCCCGGCACGCCCGTCGCGCTGGAGGCGGGCACATCGCCGTTGAAGGACTTGCGGCGGCCGCTCCGGCTGCATCCACCGCGTCTGCCGGCGCGGGCTGGGCTTGATAGGCTGCTGCGCAATGTCAAGCGACCAGTCCCGCCGCACTCCGCCAAACCATCAGATGGTTGCGCTTTACGTGTGCTATGCTTGTATGATCAAGTACTAAGCATTAAAAATCCATGGACACCGACCAGCGTACCGCTCACCTTATCTACGGACCCACTGCCGCAGGGAAGTCAACCTATGCGCGAAAGCTGGCCACGCAGGCCAACGGCGTTCGGTTTGCCATTGACGAGTGGATGCATGCGATGTTCGGGGCCGACGTGCCGGAACGAATGGACATGTCGTGGGTGATGCCTCGCGTTGCCAGATGTCAGGCACAGGTCTGGTCGGTTGCACAGCAAATACTCGGCACTGGAACCGACGTCGTTCTGGAGCTTGGCTTGCTTCGAAAAATGGACCGAACCTCTATCAAGGCGAAGGTTGAACAAGCTGGGTATGTGGCTGCTTTCCACTTTGTTGATGCCGAATTGCCAATCCGCAGGCAGCGGGTGCTTCACAGGAACGCGGAGAAGGGGGAGACGTATTCGTTCGATGTGACGCCCGAAATGTTCGAGGCAATGGAGTCGTACTTTGAACGTCCGACCGAGAGTGAGCTGTCGGGCTCACAACTTGTGCGAGCACCGCAAGAATGAACACCGTCGTCGACCCAGCCGGAACACGCAGCGGCGTGGATGTGTGCCTTGAGTTTTGCATCAAATTGTCGCGCGCTCATGCCACGGTGACGCGTCGCCTAGACAACGTGTTGTCAGGCCTGCACGGGCTCAGTTTTGCCGATTTCATGATCCTCTACTACCTTGAGCGCGCGCCAGGCGCCAAGCTGCGTCGGGTGGACTTGGCTGAGCGCTTGGGCTTGACTGCCTCAGGTGTAACTCGCAGCCTACTTCCCTTGGAAAAGTTGGGCTTGGTGTCACGACAGCCAGACCCGAGGGATGCACGAGTGGGCTACGCAACACTGACCGACTCCGGGCGCCAGCTTTTGAGCTACGCAGTTATGTCGGTCCGCGCCATTGCACAAGACTCGACCCAGCCGGTTCCAGCAGACCAAATCGAAGCGGTGTCCGCTCTGCTCGGGCGGCTGGCTGGGATGAATTCGTCGAATAGTTGAGAACCCTTACCCAGCTGAGCCGGACGCGTGCCAACCTGACTGGTGACTAGCTTTGGCTCAGCTGCCCCAATGGCGCGGGCTAGTTCCGGCCGCCGCCCCCCCGGTGCCGGGTCTTAACGCACTTTAAATTCCGTTTTCTGAAGCGACCCCAACTAGGCCCGGGCGGGTTGCCGCAACACCCGCTCGGCAATCACCAGCAGCCGGTCGCGCACGGTGGTCAGCGGGATGCGGTCATCGACCAGCCACTGCTGCAGCGCGCCGCGCATCGCGCCCAGCAGGATTACTGCGGTGACCGCCGGGTCGTTGTCGGCAGCGATCTGGCCGCGCTCGATGCCGCTGCGGATGTGCTGCTCGAACCAGGCCAGCGCGCTGCGGTTGTAGGCCACCACTTCGGCGCGCAGCTCGGTGTTGGTCGCCATGCAGCTCTCAGTCATCATCACCAGCAGCGCACGGGTGGCGGTGAAGGCATCACCCGCCGGGTCGCCGGGCCGCCCCAAGACGGCGCCAGTCCCTTGGCCGGCCGCCGTTGGCCGCGTTGGCTTGGCAGCCCTGGCCAAGCTGAAGTAGAAGTGGATGTTACCGAGGATGGCGTCCAGCCCCGCCTCGGGCTTGGGTCCCTGCTCGCGCTGCTGGCCGAAGCGCTCGCCGATGTAGCCGGCCAGCGCATGCACCAGGCCGGCTTTGCTGCCGAACCGGTGCGCCGGCAGGCCGCGGCTGTAGCCGGCCGCCTCGCCCACCTCGGCCAGCGTCATGCGCACCGAGCCGCGCCTGGCGACGATATCCAGCGCGGCTGCCAGCAGACGGCGCTCGGCTTCCTCGCGGCGTTCGGTCTGGGTGCGGCGTTCTGCCGGTGCCGGTGCCGGCGCCTTGCGGGCCGCGCTGCGCTTGGCCATCGGCGCGGTGGCCACGCGCCTACTCGGGCTTGATGCCGGCGGTGTCGGCCACCCGCTTGAAACGGTCGTACTCGCGGCGCTGAAACTCGCCCAGCGCCTTCGGCCCCATCATCATGGCCGACGACGGCAGCGAGGCGTGGTAGGCCCGTCCTGCGTCCGATGTCATGATCGTCTGCATCGCGGTGGCCAGTTTCTCGACCACGTCGTCGGGGGTTTCGGCGCGCACGAAAAAGGCCGACCAGACGGCGGTCTCGAAGTCGGCGAAGCCGCTTTCCTTCATCGTCGGGATGTCGGGAAACTTGGCGTCGCGCTGGCCGGCGGTGATCGCCAGCACCCGCACCCGGCCGGCCTTCAGCAGCTCGACCGTGCCGGTGAAGTCGATCACTCCCACCTCCAACTGGCCGCCGACGACGTCGGTCAACATCTGCGCGCCGCCCTTGTAGGGGATGTGGTCCACGGCCAAGCCGCTGGCGCTGCCAAGCCAGGCGGCGATCAGCTTGTAGCCGGCGGAGTAGTCGCCCAATTGCAGCGGACGGTTGGCCTTTTTCGCTGCGGCCACCAGGTCGGCCATGGTTTTGTAGGGCGAATCGGCCCGCACCGCAAAGGCCACCGGGCTGATGGCGATGCCGTAGAGCGGGCGCAAGTCCTTGAACGGGTCGTAGGGCAGGTTCTTGATCGTGATGGCGTTGACCACCGCCGGTGAGTTGCTGCCCATCAGGATGGTGTGGCCGTCGGCCGGCAACTGGCGCGTGGCCTGCACCGCCACCACGCCGCTGCCACCGGGGCGGTTCTCGACCACCACGGTCTGGTTGAACAGCCTGCTGAGGTGCTCGCCATAAAAACGCGAGGTCGAATCGGCGCCGCTGCCGGCGGTGAAGGGCACCAGGATCTTGAACGCCTTGTTGGGGAAAACGGCCGTTTGGGCCGCCACGGGCACCGCCGCGAGCAGCGATGCCAGCAGCGAAGCCGCCAGCAGCAGGGGTTTGAGCAGCTTCATGCTGGGGTCTCCTGGGTTGAAATGATCTGGCCTGCTTGCAGCGCGGCGATCTCGGCCGCCGAGAAGCCGGCCTCGTGCAGCACCGCCACGCTGTGTTCGCCCAGCGTGGGTGCCGGCAGCGCCAGCTCGGCCGGCGTGCGGGCAAACAGCGTGGCCGGGCGCACCGCCACGATGGCGCCCGCCGTCGGGTGTTGCTGCGCTTGGAACAGCCCCACCGCTTTCAGGTGCGGGTGCTCGGGCAGCTCGTCGATGTGGTGGATGCGCGTGGCCGGGATGTCGAGTTCGGCGCACAACGCCAGCAACTCGGCGGTGGTCAGCGTGCGGCTGATGGCGGCCATGTCGGCGTACATCTCCTTGAAGCGCGCGTTGCGGGCATGGCGGTCGTCGACCGCGTACTTCTCGCTCAAATCGTCGCGGCCGACCCGCGAAAAGAACTTGCGCCAGTGATCGGCGGTGTAAGGCAGCAGCGCGACATGGCCGTCGCGGGTGGGCGCGGGCTTGCGCCCGCCGGCCAGCAGCCGGGCATAACCGGCCGGGCCGATGGCGGGTTCGAAGCTGCGCCCGCCCAGGTGCTCGGCCAGCGTGAAGGCGACCATGGTCTCGAACATCGGCACCTCGACGAACTGGCCTTGGTCGCTGCGGCTGCGCTCGAACAGCGCGGCCAGCACCGCATTGGCCAGCGCTAAGCCGGTGGTCTTGTCGGCGATCAGCGAGGGCACGTAGTCGGGCTGGCCGTCTTCACTGCCCAGCAAGCTGGCCAGCCCGCAGGCGGCCTGGATCACGTCGTCGAAGGCGGGCTTGCCGGCGTCGGGCCCGGCCTCGCCAAAGCCGGTGGCCACGCAGTACAGCAAGCGCGGGTT
>JAYVDE010000152.1:0-7095 GCA_043749575.1 Burkholderiaceae bacterium
TGCAAATCCTCGCCATAGCTGGGCTATGGCTGTGGTTTGCGCCTTGCAGCCCAGCCCAAACCAGGGCGCCCACACTCGCGAGGACTTGTTCAGCATTGCCCTAAGCATGGAAGAACGTCGGCAGCTCCAGATGATCGGCGGCCGTTGACCGCAAAGCGCACCGCGGCTCGATGGACGCCGCTGTTCATCAACAGCGCAACTGCCGTTCGCGGCCTCCAGGTCGGTTGCACTGCCGTGGGCCGCCTGTCAGAACGACACGCGCACGCCAGCCTTGACCGACCGGCCGGGCAGCGGCGCCAAGTCGCGGACTTTCTGGATCGTCGTCGCGTTGTAGGCCAGTCTGTCCCCCAGGTTGCGCGCAGACACGAACCAGAGTGCATCGGTCCCGCCCCAGTCGAACCGGCGGGTCAGCGTGGCATTTATCCGCGTGTAGCGAGCGGTTGCAGTATCGGTCGCAGGCACGCGATCCTGTTTGTTGGCGCAGTCCAACTCCAGGCGCCCGGTCCAGCCGGCAAAGGTCGCATCCAGTCCTACCATCAAGCGCAGCGGCGCCACGCGCGGCAGCGGCTCGCCAGTGCTGAGCTTGCTGGTCCGCACAAGATCGGGCTTGTCCGACAGATCCAGTGCCAGCGTCCCGCTCAACAGGCGCTGCTTTGCTTCGACCTCAACGCCGCAGCCTGGCCTTGACGGCGCGAAACTGATAGTCGGGAAAGCTTTCGATCGAGCTGTCGACTTCGATCACATCGACCATGGCGCCGGTGGACTCCAGCGCGATGAAGCGCGATGAAGCGGGCGAAGCGAGCCTCGAAAGCGCCGACTCGAATGTGGTTGCCGTCGTGCGTCCATTGCGACGCCCAGTCCACATTCGTACCGCGTTCGGCGTCCAGCGTTCGGTCGCCTCTTTCGAACGAGCCAGTCGCGACGTGGACCCCGTTGGCGAACAGCTCGAACGAGGTTGGCGCACGTTCGGTCGCGCTCAAGGCGCCAGTAAACGACCAATTGGGCGACAGCATAGACACGTTGGACAAGGACGCGCTGCGCACGTTGAGCTTGCGTTCGCCGGGCGGACCGAATTTCACTTCCGTCGGCTCGGTGTCGCCGTCCGAGGTGACGCGAGCGCGCTCGAAACGCAGCCCGACCGAGAGTGTGCCGCCGCTCCAGGCCAGTTCCACCAGCGCGAACAAGGCATGGCGGCGGGTGCGCGTCGTCGGAACGAACGCCTTCACGCCGAGCGCCGAGAAGTCGGCGCTGTCCACCTGCAGCCCGACAACGCCGCGAATGGCGCCGAACGGGGCGTGCTCCACGTCGAGCCGTGCCTCGGGGCCATTGGTCTTTAACGTGGCGCCGACGGCACGCATGGAACGGCTGAGGTGGGGGGCTTCGATACACTGCCCGGCTGATCAACCGGCTCGCTGCCCGTCACGCATCCGGCACGACGGATCGCGCGTATCGTTGAATTGAGGGCACGTTGAGCGCCTTCTCGAGCTAGCCCGCCGCCACCGCCACCGTCACCGTCACCGTCACCGTGCCCCAGCCCACTGTTGTCCGACTGACCGTGTCTTGCCCTGCTCACGCAAAGCGGTCGTTCATCCTGCGTTGGATGACGGCTGTGATGCTCCTTTGCCTGTGCGCGCAGACCTTGTTGGCACCCGCGCAGCGGACTGCCAGTCGCCTGCACTTCCATTCGAATTTCGCATTCCCGCCGGCTGCGTGGCTTGAGCACGGAGTGCCAGCGGACGATGTCCCATCGGCTGAAAGCGTTGACGTCCTTGGCCTCGGCCACGATGGCGCCGACCACGACGAGCACCTTGACGAAGGCCGCACGGCGCACCGCGAATTTCATCATCCTGCGGCTCGAACCCATGCGCATTCGCATCTTGCCGCACATGAGCACGACGACGAGGACAAGCTCGCGGTGGTCTATGTTGACGACCACAGCGGCAAATCGCTTCGAGACCAGGGCACCGCAACGAAGCGAATCGCTCTCGACGTGGACGGTCTCTGGTTGACGAGCCCTCCACTGATCGCTGGCAAACCTGCGGGAGCGGGTTTTGTTGTATCTGCCGTGAGCTATCGCTCGCACGTCGAACTGCCGCCGCAGCGCCCGCCCCGCGCGCACGGCTAGCCGGTCGCGTCCCGTTGGCGCCGCACTCTCTGCACTCATCGCGCTCGGCCCCACGCCAGGCGTCGCTGCGCGTGCATGCCTCATGAACTGGCCGGCGTCCAGATGTGGCCGTTGGCATGGAGATCACTTTGAAATCGAACTACACGTGGTGCGTCGCCCGACGACCGCTCTGGCCAAAGGCCTCGCCCAATCGTCGACTCCGCCCTTCGCTGGTGGCGCTGGCCGTGACCACCGTTTGGGGGAACACAGTTTGGGCCAGTGGCGAGCAGGAACTCCAAAAGGTCATCATCACCGGCAACGGCATCACACAGGTCGGTGTCGCCGACTCCGCCAACGTCGGCACCGTGACGAAGAAGCAGCTTGAAGCACGCACCGCCTACCGCCCCGGTGAACTGCTGGAGTCGGCGCCAGGGCTGGTCGTCAGCCAGCACAGTGGCGAGGGCAAAGCCAATCAGTTCTATTTGCGGGGCTTCAACCTCGACCATGGGACCGATTTGCGCACCACGGTGGATGGCATGTTGGTCAACCAGCGCAGTCACGGCCATGGCCAAGGCTGGACCGACCTGAACTTTTTGATCCCTGAACTGGCCACCGGCCTGCGCTACAAAAAGGGGCCGTACTACGCCAGTGAAGGTGACTTCTCTTCCGCAGGCGCTGTTGAGATCAGCTACGCCGATGCGCTCGACGCGGGTATCGCCAACGTCGGGTTCGGTCAGAACGGGTACCGCCGCGTGTTGATTGCAGACTCGCCGACGGTCGGCTACGGCAAGCTGCTCTATGCGCTGGAAGCGATGCACAACGATGGCCCTTTCACGCGGCCTGACGACTATCGCAAACTGAACGGCGTGCTGCGCTACTCCCAAGGCGACAAGGCCAACGGGTGGAACGTGACTGGCATGGCCTACAAGGCCAAGTGGAACGCGACAGACCAGATTCCACTGCGCGCCGTAGAAAGCGGGCAGCTTGGACGCTTCGACCTGATCGACCCCACTGACGGCGGCGAGGCGCATCGCTACAGCTTGTCCGGCGCGTGGCGCACGAGCACGTCGACATCCTCGACGGAGGTCAACGCCTACGTGACGAATTGGAACCTGGACCTCTATTCCAACTTCACCTACTTCCTCGACAACCCGTTCGATGGCGACCAGTTCAACCAGCCGGACCGGCGCACGATGACGGCCATCAATGCGCGCCACACATGGGCAACCAGCCTGCTGGGCCGCGAGGCGGAGAACCAGGTGGGCGTGCAGTTCCAGAACGACAACATACGCAATGGATTGAGGAGCACCAAGGCTCGGCAAGTGCTGTCCACCACACGGCAGGATCAGATCGTCGAGAGCAGCGTCGGCCTTTGGCTTGATAACGCGGTCCGGTGGACGCCCAAGTTCCGCACAATGGCAGGCGCGCGCCTGGACACTTTCCGGTTCGACGTCGAGAGCGACTTGGCCGCCAACTCAGGCACGCGCACGGCCAGCATCGTCAGCCCGAAGCTCAACCTGATATTCGGGCCTTGGGCTAAGACCGAGTTCTACGTCAACATGGGCAGTGGTTTCCACAGCAACGACGCGCGCGGCACCGTGATCACCATCGACCCCAAAACGGGCGACCCGGCAGACAAGGTGACGCCGCTCGCTCGATCAAAAGGCTTCGAGCTGGGCTTGCGCACATCACCGCTGCCGGGGTTGCAGACCTCTCTGTCGGTTTACCGGTTGGACATCGCTTCGGAGCTGATCTTCGTCGGTGACGCTGGCAATACCAAAGCCGGGCGGCCGAGCAAACGGGTCGGCTTCGAACTCGCCAACTACTACAAGCTTGGCGACTGGCTGACCATTGACGCCGACGTGGCGTTTGCGCAGGCGCGCTTCCGTGACAGCGCGCCCGAAGACCAGCGCATCCCAGGCGCTGTGGAAGGCGTCGCGTCTTTGGCCGTGGCGTTGGATAAGCTGGGGCCGTGGTCTGGTGCCCTGCAGTTGCGTTACTTCGGACCGCGACCGCTGAAGAAGGACAACTCGGTGCGCTCCAAAGCGACTTCCGGATTGAATGGACGCGTGGGATACAAGATCACCCCGACGCTGCGAGTCGAGCTCGAAGGATTCAACCTGACCAATCGCATGGTGTCGGCCATCGACTATTACTACACGTCGCGCTTGCCCGGCGAGCCGGCAGCTGGGGTGGAGGACTTTCATTTCCATCCCATCGAGTCGAGGTCATTCAGGGTGTCGTTGAAAGCGAGCTTTTGAGGAGTCGACGGGAGCCACCATCGGCGCCCGTCACACCACCGACTGTCCCCGGTGCGTCCCTTGTCATGCTCGTCAGGCGACGACGACAAGTTGTCATTCTTGCGCTGACATCAAAGATAACCCCCACAGACTTCCGGCCGTGGGGGTGAATTCAGTCATGCTTCTTCGCGCAGTTCTTCGGTGTCGACTCTTGCCGTGCCAGCATGGCCTTTGTCGAGGTCGAGTCGCTTGAGCAACTCACGCTGCCGGGTCATCAGGTCCAGCAATCGGCCCTCGTGCTCGAACGGGCGTTCGAGTTCGAGCCGGATGTCGTCCAGCCGTTTGCACCTGACCTGCAGTTGGGCTTCGCCCCCAAGGGGGAGCCCGTCAACTTGGGGCGGCCCGGCGTTGACTCGCGCCCCCAAGGCCGCCGCTGTGCGGCGTCCGTCCCCCCAAGGGGGAGCCCGTCAACTTGGGGCGGCCCGGCGTTGACTTGCGCCCCCAAGGCCGCCGCTGTGCGGCGTCCGTCCAATCAACAGCCGCACAAGCGCTCAGCCGGTCAACCCGCCGACCGTGCCGGTGCCGGGTCGCGCTTGGGCGGGATCGGCGCGGCGCGCACGCAGTTGCGGCCGGCCGCCTTGGCCTCGCGCAAGGCCGCGCCAGCGTCGGCGATCACCGCATCGAGCGCGGCATGGCTGGCACCGATGCCGGCCACCCCCACGCTGACGGTGGCCCTGACCCGAGCACCCTGCCACGGCAATACCAGCCCGGCGACGCGTTCGCGAATGCGCTCGGCGACGTCCAGCGCGCCCAGCGGATCGGTGTGCGGCAGGTAGACCACCAACACGCCCCCGCTGAAGCGGGCCAGCAGGTCGTAAGGCCGCAAGGTGGTCGATGCCAGGCGGGTGATCTCGACCAGCATCGTGTCGCCGCAAACGGTGCCGCGCTCGTCGTTCAGGTGTTTGAAGTGGTCGACATCGATCATCAGCAGCGCCGCGTCTTCGCCGTGGCGGCGGATGCGCGACCACTCGCGGTCGGTGGCGGCCACAAAATGCTGCTGGGTGTAGGCGCCGGTCAGCGCGTCGCGCGCCGGCGCCTGGGCATCGACGGCAGCGGTATTGGCATCGGCGGTGGCGGTGGCGGGGCCGGCCGCCTGCGGGCTGGCCCGGGCGGCCACCGCGGCGGCGCGCAGTGGTGTCACGGTGGCCGAGACTGCAGCCGAGGCCGCTGCCCGCCGCGCCGGCAGCGCGGGCGCCACGATGCGGATCGCCGCCCAGCCGGCCAGCGGCACCAGCAGCGCCGCAACGGCCGCTCCCACCAGCGTGGGCACCACCGCCTGCCAGGCCACCGGCAGCGCGCTGGCCAGGCTCTGGCCCAGGCCGTGACCCAGCAACGCGCCCACGCCCACCGCCGCAGCGGCCGCCGCAGCCAGCGCCGCCGCACGCCGGCGTTGCTGGATCTGCACTTCGGCAGAAATGATCGGCGTGACAGGGCGGTGATCGGTCGTCATGGCAAGGGCTGCAGTGTCTAACGATTCGACCACAAAGCCCTGCTGCGCGGGGCCGTTGACACCAGCTCAAGCGTGCCGAACTGTGTGGTTTACGGCGACCGGTGCGTGCGCGGGCTGCGGCCAGGGCCGCTGTGCCACCGCACCACCGCACCGCTGAGCCACTGATCAGCCGATCAACGACATCGGCGCTGTGGCTGCCAGCTAGGCGGCGCCCAGGCCACCGCGCTGCGGTGTTCTGCAGCGCAGCGCCTTCAATGCGCGCCGCCGGCATCGACTACCGGCGCGGCCATCCGGGGCGGCCGGCGGGTCAGCCAGATCAGCCCGATCAGCAACAGGAAGATCACCGACGAGGCCAGGAAGATGTCGTCGGCCGCGCGGGTGTAGGCCTGCTGGTCGATCATGCGGGTCAGCTGGGCCAGCGCGGCTGGCTCGGACAAGCCGGCGCCAGTCAGCGTCTGCATCGCGCTGGCCAGCGCCGGGTTGCCTTGGCTCAAGTTTTCGCTCAAATGGGCGTGGTGCATCTGGGCCCGGCTTTCCCACAGCGTGGTGGTGATCGAGGTGCCCATCGCGCCGGCGGTGATGCGCAAGAAGGTCGACAGGCCGGCCGCCGCCGGCAAGCGCTGCGGTGGCACGCCGACAAAGCTGATGGTCGTCAGCGGGATGAAAAACAGCGCCAGCGCCGCGCCCTGCAGCACCGTGGGCACCAGGATGTGGAACAGGTCGGTCTGCGGCGTGAAGTCCGAGCGCAGCCACATCACGGCGCTGAAGATCAGGTAGGCGGCGGTGGCCATCCAGCGCGGGTCCCAGCGGTTGAGCTGGCGGCCGACCAGCGGCGTCAGCAAGATCGCCAGGATGCCCACCGGCGCCAGCGCCATGCCGGCGTTGGTGGCGGTGTAGCCCATCCATTGCTGCAGCCACAGCGGCAGCAGTACCACGTTGCCGAAAAACAGCCCATAGCCCACCGCGACGGCCAGCACGCCGAAGCTGAAGTTGCGGCTGGCAAACAGCCGCAGGTCGACCACCGGGTGGGCGTCGGTCAGCTCCCAGACCAGAAACACCGCAAAACCGACCACCGCCAGCACCGCCAGCAGCACGATCTCGTTGGAGGCGAACCAGTCCAGCTCCTTGCCCCGGTCGAGCATCAGCTGCAGCGCGCCCACCCACAGCACCAGCAGTGCCAGGCCGATGCGGTCGATCGGCAGCTTGGCGATCGGCGTCTCGCGGCGGTGGTAGATGCTCCA
>JAYVDE010000153.1:0-2526 GCA_043749575.1 Burkholderiaceae bacterium
GTTTTGGGCGGTCTGCGGCGTTGCAAATCCTCGCCATAGCTGGGCTATGGCTGTGGTTTGCGCCTTGCAGCCCATCCCAAACCAGGGCGCCCACACTCGTGAGGACTTGTTCAGCATTGCCTTAGTGCACCTGGTGCACAAAGAGGCTGCCATCGCTGCGCCGCGTCTCGCGTTCGAAATGCTGGGCCCGGCCCTGCTGCGCCTGGGCCACTTGCGGCGTGATGGTGCGCAGATCGGCGTTGGTGTCGTCGAAGTTCTCGGCGACAGTGCGCCCGATCACCTGCTCGGGCGTCTTGCCGTACCAATCATAGAAGCCGCGGTTGGCATAGCGGCAACGCTGGCTGGCATCCCAGTAGGCCACCCGGCCCGGCAGCTTGTCGGTGATGGTGCGGTTGAAGCGGTCGGCGCGCGCCAGCGAATCGTGGGCGGCCTGCAGCGCCCGCGTGCGGTGCGCCACCAGTTGCTCGAGCTGCTCGCGGTGGCGGCTCAGTTCGTCCTCGGCCTGCTTGCGCTGGGTGACCTCGGTGAACGAGGTCACCACGCCCAGCAGTAAGCCGGTGTCGGGGCTGTTCACCGGCACGGCGCTGAATTCGAACCAGCCCTGCCCGTCGTCTGGGCGCCGGCAAAGCAGCAGCAGCCCCAGCTGGGCCGGCCCGCCGGCCCAGCACACGCCCCGGCGGCGTCTGCGCGAGCGGCATGTCCGAGCCGTCGTCCTGCAGCACTGCCCAGCCCGGCGCCACGACCCCGGCGCCCTGCCACTGTTGCTGGGTGACACCGGTCAGGCGCTCGGCCGCCGGGTTGCACAACACCATGCGACCGGTGGGATCGACCAGCATGACCCCCTCGCTGAGCACCGAGAACACCGCACGGTAGTGGGCCTCTTGCTCGCGCACTGCACGCTCAGCGTTGCGCCTGTCGGTGACGTCGTGCGCAAGGCCATAGAGGCCCATCAGCCGGCCGGCCGGATCGAGCAGCGGCCCCTTGGTGCACAGCACGACACGCTCGCCGTCAGCGCCGGGCACCTGCTCTTCGAACACCAGCGGGCCGGCGCGGGCCATCACGGCCGCGTCGTTGGCGACCAGCGCGGCACCGGTGATCGCGCCGAACAACTCGACGTCGCTGCGCCCGAGGATCTCAAGCTGCGCCTTGCCGATCTGGCGAGCGGCCGCGGCGTTGTAGAAGACATAGCGGACCTGCAAGTCCTTGGCGAAGATGGCGTCGAGCGAGCTGTTCGCGATGGCGTCCAGCATGCCCAGCGCGTTCAATTGCTGGCGCTGCGCGTCGCCCTCGCGTCGCGCCTGCTGCAGCGCCTGGCGCTGCCACCACAACCGGCTGCCCAGGCCCAGGCCCAGCAGGGCCAACGCGGCGACGGCAGTCACCAGCCGGACGTGGCGCCAGGCCGGCTGCTCGACCTCGGCCAGGTCCTGCTTGGCCACCAGCCACCAGTCACTGCCACGCACCGGTCGCACGACGGCCAGCACCGGCACGCCGCGGTAATCGCTCACCTGCATCGGCTGACCCGGCTGCACCTCGCCGCGCATCACCAAGGCCGGCGGCAGGCGCGATGTGGCCAGCAGCTCGCTGCTCTGGCCGGCGCTGTCGGGCTGGCCGCGCACGTCGTTGAGGGCCAGCAGACGCTCGCCTTTGGCATGCCAAAGCGCGGTCTCGCCGCTGTCACTGGGCACCGGCCAGACGGCCAGCAGCGGGAACAGTTCGCGCCGCGGATCGACCCGCAACACGATCAGGCCACGGGCCGGCGAGCCGCTGTTGACCAACGGCACCACGATGTCGAGGCGCAGCGGTAGGTCGGCGACGTCGCGGCGGTAGCTGCCGGTGTGCACCGGCTTGCCGCTGGCCAGGGCTTTTTCACGGCCTGCAACAGGGTTTCATCGACCGCGCGGTCTGGCAGACGCGTTTCATGGCAGCAAGCGGGCGGCCATCACATCCCGCAAGGCTTGAGCCAGGGCCCGCCGGTCAGCATGCGCGCTGGCCTGCGCCGGCAGCAGCTCAACATGCGCCACCAGGCCGCGCGCGGTGGCCACCCGCCACAGGCTTTGCAGCAGCGTGGTGTCGCCGACAAACGCAGCCGCCGGGCTGAAGCGGTGGCGGGCATCGGCAAAACGCAGCACCGCGGGCTGGATCGGCGTGGCGGTGGCGATGGCAGCCTGCAGCAAGTTGGCGTGGAAGGGCAACAGCTCAGGCCCGGCGCCGGTGGTGCCCTCGGGAAACACCGCCACGGTTTCACCGGCGCGCAGCGCCTCGGCCATGGCGTGCACCACCCGCAGCGCGTCGCGTTTGCGGTCGCGCGCAATGAACAGCGTGCCGGCACCCTTGACCAGCCAACCCAGCAGCGGCCAGTGCAGCACATCGGCCTTGGAAACAAAGCGCGCCTGCGGCACGGCGGCGTGCAGCGCGGCAATGTCGAGCCACGACACGTGGTTGGCGATCAGCAGCGTGGCACCGGGCCGCGGCGTGCCGCTGAGGCGAAGCTCCACCCCCACCGCGCGCAGCAAGCCAGCCGACCAC
>JAYVDE010000154.1:0-2519 GCA_043749575.1 Burkholderiaceae bacterium
GAGCGAATGGAAGACCTACACCGGCGGTCAGCGCTTCGACGTCGCAGCGAACTCACGTTTCGATATAGAGACCATCGAGACGCTCGATTACGTTTGCCACTTCGTTTAAAACGTTTATGGTAGCGATGCTAACTTCAGCATCGCTACCATCTGATCAGCCGGTACTGCAGGGCTGATCAAAAATCCCTGCATCTGATCACAGCCGAGTGCCTGCAACTGCGCGCGCTGGGCATCGGTTTCCACACCCTCAGCAACCACCTTCAATTTCAGCGAACGCGCCAACGACAAAATCGTTTGCACGATCGTGCGGCTTTCGGTGCTGGCTGTCATGTCGGTAATGAACGATCGATCGATCTTCAGCGTATCAATCGGCAGGCGCGCCAGATAACTCAAGGACGAGTAACCCGTGCCAAAGTCATCGATGGCCACTGTCAAACCCGCTTCGCGAAGCGATACCAGCTTGTCGCGCGCGATATTTTTGTCAACGTCATCCATGAAAAGACTTTCGGTTATTTCGATTTCGAGCAGCGAGCGTGGTGCCGTGCCGAGTACCCGCAACACATCGTCGACGAAATTTTTTTGACGTATCTGCAGTTGCGATACATTCACCGCAATACGTGGCACACATAACCCCTGCGCTTCCCATTCACTGAACTGGCGATGCGCACGCGCGATGACCCATAGCCCGACATCGACAATGAGGCCGGTATCTTCCAGCATCTGGATAAAACGCCCCGGCAAGTGCAAGCCAACATCTGGCTCCTGCCAGCGGATCAGTGCTTCCATGCCAGATAGCACGCCGGTCTGCAAATCGAATTTCGGTTGATAGTGCAGCACAAACTGCTGTTCATCGAAGGCCCGTCGCAACCGGTATTCCAGCGATAGTTTTTCAGCGGTGCGCGCATTCATGTCGGCGGTATAAAAAAGATGCCGCAGCCGCGCTTCTTTCGCGCCTTTCAATGCCGCCTCGGCATTGCGCAGCAGGCTGTCGCTATCGTTACCATCATCGGGAAACAGCGCAATGCCTGCACGTGCCGACAAGCGCACGCTGCGTTCGCCGATCTGATGCGGTTCACTCAAGCGTGCCAACACGGTCGATTCGATCAGATGGACGACATCGATCTCGCTACTATCGCTGCGACTCTCGCTGCTACCACCGTGGTTACTACCAATGCTGCGCACGGTAATGATGAAGCCGAATATATCCGCGCTGATGCGGGCCACACAGGTATTTTCGGGCAGACAACTGCTCAAGCGTTTACCAACAACACGCAGTAGCTGATCACCATCGGCGCGACCGAAGGTATCGTTGATATGACGGAAGCGCTCAATGTCGATCAACACCACCGCAAGTACACAATGACCGCCGAAAAATTCCATCGTCGTCAGTTGACCCAGACGCTGCTGAAACAGCGCGCGATTCGGCAGGCCAGTCATCACATCAAAATATTCGAGAAAATTGATCTTTTCTTCCTTGTCGATGAAATCGTACGAAAACGAAATATCGTCAGCAAGTTCATTCAGCAAATGCTGCTCTTCGTCATTGAAGGCATCTTTGGATTTAGACAGCAACGCGAGTACGCCAAGCGCGCGGTCGCCGGCCAGCAACGGGGCAATGAAGGCAGATTGGTAGCCGCGTGCGATGAATGTGGATCGCAGCACAATCGGGTGCGGATCGTTGGCCAGATCGTTGATGCAGATGCTGCGCCTTTCACGCAGCACACGACCAACCACGCCCTGACCGCTGGCAAGATTGGGATCGATGCTGATATCCAGACTACCGAGAAAATCACCATCAAGTCCGGCCCATGCAGCGGGATGCACACGGCGCGTGTCGAGATCGACGAGCCCGACCGCCGCACCAGAAAAATTACCGTCTTCGAAGGCAATCCGGCACGCTTCGCCTAACAGCTTTTTCTTGTCGCGTACGCGCAGCATCACTGAATTGATACTGCCGAGGATGGTGCGAATGCGCGTCATACGCGCCAGTTTTTCTTCTTGCTGCTTGCGTTCCGATAGATCGCGAATGACGCTGGAAATCAGGCAACCATCGCTGGTCTGCAATGGGCTGATGCTAATTTCCACCGGGAAGGTCTCGCCATTGCTATGCCAGCCAATCGTCTCGAACGTCATCGAGCCTGTGCGTTGATCGGCGGTGATGACCAGGCTCGGCCACTGCGCGAAAGGCTGCGTGATCAAGCCGCCGATAGCCGCACTGATCATCTGCTGGCGTAGTTGTCCAAACAGCAGTTCAGCCTGTGCATTGACGATCTTGATGCGACCATGCTGGTCTAACACCACAAGCGCGTGCGGCGCATACTCGATCAGATCGCGCAGCTGCGACTCTGCCGCAATGCGTGCGCGAGTGGCAGCAGCGTCATCCATCGCACGTTGCACAGCCGCGGCAAGTCGTTTCAGATTATTTTTAAGAACGTAATCAACCGCGCCGTCTTTCAATGCGGCGATTGCCGTCTCTTCGCCTATCGTGCCGGAAACAAAAATGAACGGCACGTGAGGGC
>JAYVDE010000155.1:0-7075 GCA_043749575.1 Burkholderiaceae bacterium
GGCAGTCAACGGCCGTCAGCGAGATCATGATCGAAGGCAACAAGGCACAAAAGTACACCGCCTTCAACTACGAGGGCATCACCTTCACACCGATCAACGTATCGGCGAAGACCAAGCTGCACATTGACGTCTGGACCCCCGACCTCACGGCACTGGATGTCTTCGTGCTGGCCGGTGGTGCCGAGCAGTCGGTGCAGCTCAAGCCCACGAAGTCTGGATGGAACAGCTTCGACATCAACCTGAACGACTTCACCACGCTGAACAAGTCCGCGGTAAAAGAATTGAAGCTGGTCTCCACCGGCGGCAGCACCTTGTATTCGGACAACATCTACTTTTGGAAACCGGCCGCCGCTGTCAATTGCGGGACGACAGAGCCAACCTGCGCGCCGACCACGACGATCCCAGCCGGTTCGGTGACGATCTACAGCGACGCCGCCACGACCGCCGGTTTCAATCCGTTTCCGAACTGGGGCCAGGCAACGCAGTACAGCGAAGCGACGTTGGCGAACAACAAGTCACTGAAGTACACGGCGCTGAACTACGAGGGCATCGAATTCACCGCAGTCGACGTGTCTGCCAAGGGTAAGGTTCACTTTGACCTCTGGTCGCCTGACCTGACCAGCGTGAAGATCTCGCTGATCAGCGCGGGCTCCGAAAATTCGATCACCCAAGCCGTCACCACCGGCAGCTGGAACAGCGTCGACATCGATCTGAGCCAGTACGTGGCCGCCAAGACCGCGATCTTCCAGATCAAACTCGAATCGCTTGCCTCGGGCACCTTGTATGTCGACAACATCCATTTCTGGGGCACGGGGTCAACCGGCAGCAGTGGTGTCGGCACGTTCACCGGCGGCATCTTCGCCAGTGACTACTCGGGCAACCTGGGGGCCGGCACCGCGAAGTCGGACAAGGGCGGCACCGTCGGCTTCTTCGTCGACCCGCGATTGTTCGCGGTGAAGATCTTTGAGGACGGTTCGGTCTGCGGCGGCGCGTGCAATCCGGGCGGCGTCTTCAACTTCTACTACGGCATCGGCCGGCCGGCGACGCCCAGCTATGCAGACGCCTACTTCGGCGGCTTCGTCAATGCGCCGGGCAACACCACGGCCGATGCCTCAGCCTACGCGAAGGTCAAGTTGAAGTTCTGGGGCGATGCCGAGTCCTGGGAAAAGCCGAATTTCACCGCCCAGGTCGACGTCGTTCTGCAAGGCCCGGCCAACGCCGCCTGCACCAACCCGTCCGGTCGGCCCGAGATCACCAAGGCGGTGGCGGCGCAGAAGATCGGTGCCGGTTCGGAGTACATCATTCCGAAGACCGGCTTTGCGCTGACAGCCAGCTGCGGTGGTGCCTACACCGTCGACAGCGTTTGGTCCGCCATTGGCGCGGTGGTGGTACGTCTGACGGGCAGTGCCAACCTGAACTACGTCAACTTGACGCCGAGCACGCCGCCGTCCTATCCCACCTTCCTCAACATCGGTCCGATCGCGTTCATCAACTAGGCACAGCGGTTCACGGCGCCTGCCGCGAAGCATCGACTGCATCGCGGCGGGGCGTCCGGCTCTGCCGATCGGCCCACTTCGCCGATGGCGGGCCGCCCCAACCGCTTGTCCACGCGCACCGGACACTGTCGTCCAACCCAGGAAGCCATCATGTCGTTCTTCATCCGCCTGACCCTGACTGCCGCTGCGGTCTCCTTGCTGGCATCTTGCGGTGGCGGCAGCGCCGACTCGCCGCCGCTGCCAACCTCGGGCCGGGTAGTAGACGGCTACCTCAGTGGTGCAACCGTGCTGTGCGACAGCAACGGCAACGGGGTGGCCGACGAAGGCGAGCCCAAAGTCACTACTGACTCAGGCGGCAATTTCACGTTTGCCTCGCCCGGTTGCGCGGCCGGCATGACGGCCCTGGGTGGCACCGACATCGACACCAGGCTGGCGTTCAAGGGCGTGTTCAAGGCCCCTGCCGGCGCGACGGTGATCACGCCGTTGACGACCCTGCTGGTCGGCGGCATGAGCCAGGATCGGCTGATCGCCGCGCTGGGGCTGACCGCCAACACCGACATCGCCAAAGCCAACCCGGCGCTCGACACCGCACTGCTGAGGAAGTCGCTGGCGGCAGCGCAACTGCTGATCAAGACCACCGAGATGTTCGCCGGGCTCGGTGGCGTGAACACCGACGCGGCACTGCAAGCCCTCTATGCGGAGGTTTCGGCTGCGTTCGCCATCGTGCTGCAAGGCGGCGGCACGCTGATCAGCGGCAACGCCGTGGATTCGATCCTGGTCGCACAACTGGTCAAGGCGGCGACGACACGGGTCGCGGCGTCAGCGGCGGTGTCCGCCCAGGTCAAGACCGCGCTGGCCACCGTCAACGCAGAGTCGCTGGGCTTCGTTGGTTCGGGCGGTTTGACGGCCCAGGCCGAGCACATCCTGAAGGCGGCCGAATCAGCCCTCACCGCTGCGGCCACCGCCGGCCAAGCCGATACGACGGTCACCGTTTTCGTGAAGGCCAATGTCGGGTTGCTGGCCGCCGCGCCGACCGCGGCCACCCAGGCCCAGGCTGCAGTCTTGACGGCGAAGGTGAGCGCGGGCCTTGGCAGCGTTCCTGTGGTGCCGGAAGTGCCTGCCCTGCCGGCTGCTCCCGTCACCTTGCCCATCAGCTTCGACGGCAGCACATCGGTGCTCTTCCTCGGCTTCAACGGTGCTGAAGGCAGCACCGTGCAGGCGGGCCCGGCTGGCGCTGTTGGCAAGTCGCTGAAGATCCTCAGGTCGGGCGGCGAGGTCTATGCAGGCGCTTTCATCACCACCGTCGCCATGCCGTTCGCGGCCGACCGCAAGACCTTCACGGCGCGGGTGTACTCGCCCAAGGCTGGGGTGCCGATGGTCCTGAAGGTGGAGGGCGCCAACGGCCTGAGTTCGGCCGATTTCCAGGCGACCTCAGCCGTCGTGGTGGGCTGGCAGACCCTGACCTGGGTTGCCACCGGCCTGGATCTGAGCAAGTCCTACAACAAGCTGACGCTGTTGCCCAACCTCGGCGCGGTCGACGCCGCACCGGGTCAGTCCTATTACTTCGACGACATCGCGCTGGTCGCCGACAGCGTCACCCCGCCGGCTGCCACGGCCCCGGCGTTGCCGATCAGCTTCGACGAGACGACGCCGCCCACCCTGGGCCAGTTTGGCGCCGGGGCGGCCGTCTTGATCGCCGCCGGCCCCAGTGGTGGCACGGGCAATGCCGCCAGGTTCATCAAAACTGCAGGCGACACCTGGGCCGGGTTCTTCTTTCCGACCGCGACGATTCCGTTCTCCAGCACCAGCAAGACCGTCACGGCGCGGGTCCATTCGTCGAAGGCCGGTGCCCCGATGGTCATGAAGGTCGAGGGCCCGGGCAACGTGTCGTCGGCCGAAATCGTCGCCACGCCGGCCACCGTCGTCGGCTGGCAGACACTGACCTGGACCTTCACCGGCCTGGACTTGAGCAAGACCTACCAGTCGATCGCGGTCATCCCGGACAGCGGCAACTCGGGCACCGGCCAGTTCTACTACGTCGACGACGTGACGCTGGTCGCCGACTCGCCCGTCGTGTCGCCGACGGCCGGCTACCTGGCCCTGGTGGCCGATTCGATCAGCGTGGTCAACGGGCCTGCCAAGACGGTCTACACGATGGGCCAGTTCGAATCGGATGCCGGCATCAGCCTGGCCTGGCCGATTCCGTCGCCGATGGTGATGAAGGTCGCGCTCACCGACGTCGGCAACTTGAGCCTGCCGGCCGATCTGAAAATCAGCGCGGCGGTGTCGATCACCGAGACGGTGATGGGTGGCAAGGGTGAAATCCAGGCCTACATCGCCAATGTCAGCGTCAAGAAGACCGCGTCCGGCCTCGAGATCGCCGTGCCGACGACCTCGGCGGATGCGCTGGCCTACACCGTGTCGACCGACGCGAAGAAGAAGCTGTTAATCGATTTCGGCAGCGGCGTGAAGGGGGTGGGCAACACACTCACCACGGCGGCGAACATGACCAACAGCCTGGTCTTCGGCGAAGTGGTGCAGTACGCGATCAACAACATCAGCGGCCAGGGCTTCACCGGCATCTACGCGCTGCGCGGCAAGTACCGGATGACGGTGGTGCTCACGGGCCTGCCGCTGCGCCGGGCTGATGGCACCGTGCTGCCGACCTTGAGCGTCGTCGTGCCGACCTTGCTCAACGAGTCGGGCGGCGTCGCGGCCAGCAAGACCTTCAGCGGTCCTGGCCTGGTCGGCCATGTCACCTTGACGAACTGAGATGAAACGCCCCCGCACGATTCACCCGCACCGCGCCAACCGAACACCTCACGGCCGTCGAGCGGCCGGGCGGGCCTGAGATGCGTGCAGCGCGGCTGCCGGTCGGCAATCCGCAACCCCGGTTGCGCATCTCGGAGCGGGCGGCGAGGCGGTGGCACGAACCGGGGCTGGCGAGGCTGCTGCGGGTGTCCATCGCGGCGGCCGCCCTGGTGCCCACCGCATTTGCGGCCCCGCTCGACGTGCTGCTCACCGCCACGCCCTCGCGGGTCGACCCGCGAGGGCGGGTCGAGGTCAGCCTCGACCAGGCGACGGGCTCGCTGGCCTATTCGACTTCGGCCGATCCGTCCGACCAGGTGCCGTCCGTCACCCGGGGCGACTACAGCGGCGTGCAGCTGCAGGGCGCCTGGCGGGCCACCGACCGGCTCTGGCTGTCGGGTGGCTTGTGGCAGCGGCGCATCAGCAACGCGGCTGATCGTTTCGACTACCGCAGTTGGCAGCTGGCCGGCCAGTGGCGCGTCAACGATGCGGCCGGCGCGGTGCCGGCCGTGGCACTGCGGTTGTCGGGCTGGGGCAATCGGGCATCGGTTACCGAGTCCACCACGCCAGTGCGGGTGCCCGGGGCAATCCTGAACACCGTCACGGTGGCGCGGCCCAGCGACCGACAGCTGCAGGCCGATCTCGTCGCCACCTGGCCCGTGTCGTCACAGCTGGACGTGACGGCCTTGCTCGGCGGCGGTGTCACCCGCCTGTCGTATGGCGGGCTGACCGCGACCACCCGCATCGGCGGTTGCGACTACCACCTGAAGTTCCGCGGCAACGACATCTTCGGCACGCTGAGCGAGCCCTGCACGGGCGGCGGTGGCGGGGTGATCCGCCAGTTCTACGACAGCAGCGGCGACTATGGGGTGGACGTGGCGCGCGAGATCGCCTGGAGCGGCCGCTTCATGCAGATCGGTGGCAACGCGCAATGGCGCAACGGTGCCTGGTCGCTGACGGGCGGTTACCTTTTCTTCACCATCCGGCGCGACAAGGTCGACAACATCCTGGCCAGCCGCGGCAACCCGGTGGTCCGCCACAACCACCAGCTGATGCTGGAGGCCGCCTACGGGCTGCAGCCGAACTGGAGCCCCTTCGTGCGTGCGCAAGTCAGCAGCAACCTGTTCTTCAACGACGTTCCCGTGACCTACAACACCAGCACTTCCGGCAGTTTCGGCAGCGGCTACTCGGTCGTCACGATCGGCCTGCGCGCCGGATTCTGAGGCCGTTCACGACCAGCGGGCGGCCGCCTCGGCGCGGTGGGGCATCCCGGGCGTCCGCTCGGCGACCGGCCGCAAGGCCGACGCGGTTTGGCCGCTCGGAGTGGCATCGGCTCTGTCAGGGTTTGAGCGCCAGCGCCACCAGGATGCGCGACACCATGTTGTAGGCGGCGATCACGCCGACCAACTCGAACACCAGCTTGTCGCCGCCCATCGCGGCGCGCACCCGCTCGAAGGTGGAATCTCGCACCGTGACGTCGCGCGTGATCTCCACCACCAGGGCCAGCACGGCCTGCTGGGTTGCGTCGAACACCGGGTCCTGGGCCAGCTCCGGTTCGACACCCAGGCGATGCAGTGCGGCCAGTTGGGCCTCGGTGGCCCCCGCGGCCCGGTACAGCGGCGCGTGGTGGTGCATCTCGAAGTCGGCGCGGTTCAGCGCCGCCACGCCACACATCGCCAGTTCAAGCAGCAGCGGCGGCAGTGCCAGGCCGGTACGCACCCGGCCCATGAACTCGCCCCAGCCGGTGGCAAATACCGGGCTGTGCAGCAGCAGGCGGTCGAGATCGAGCAGTTCGCCACCGCGCCGCTGGCGGATGGCGGCCACCAGGTCGGGCGGGCCGACCTGGTCATCGGTGAGCAGTGGCAGGCGGGTCATGGGGGTCCTGGTACGGTTGAAGGTCGACGATTCTGGCGGCGGCGGCGGCGCCAGCACTGACGCCAGGGCGTCAGCACCCGGGTGGTATCGTCATTCGCATGATTGATTCCCTGTTGCTGTCAGCTGCGCGCATTGCCACCTTCGAGCACCAGCGCGGCCTGACCAACGCCAGCGGCTTTTTCTTCGAGCGTGACAAACGCCTGTTTCTTGTCACCAGTCGGCATGTGCTGATCGACGAGCCGACCCAGCACCACCCCAATCGCATCGAGATCGAACTGCACACCGCCGCCACCGACCTGGGCAAGTCGGCGAGCTTCTCGCTGTTGCTGTACCAGGATGGTAAAAGCCAGTGGCGCCAGGGCACTGATTCGGGCGGCGAAATCGACGTCGCGATGATTCAGATCCAGCGCGCCGCACTGCCCGAGCATGCGCTGCTGTTCGCCTTCACGCCCGAACACCTGGTGCAGCTGACCGATGCGGTGGAAGTGGGTAGTTCGGTGCTGATCGTCGGTTTCCCGCTGGGCTTCCACGACACCTTGCACCACTTGCCGGTGGTGCGGCAGTCGGTCATCGCCTCGGCCTTTGGCATGCGGTTCCAGGGCCAGGGCTACTTTCTGACGGATGCCCGCACCCACCGGGGCACCAGCGGCGCGCCGGTGGTGATGCGAGACCACGACGCCGATGCCGACGCCGAACTGCCGTGGAAGCTGCTGGGCGTGCACTCGGCGCGGTTGGACATGGCTGATCGCGACAAGGTGCAGGACGAATCGCTGGGCCTGAATTGCGCCTGGTACGCCGACATCCTGATGAAACTCAGCGAAGCCTGATTACGCCGAGCGGGCTTGAGCGAAAGCCTGCCAAGCTCTCAAGAAACAAGATTAACAAACGCATCCTTC
>JAYVDE010000156.1:0-2511 GCA_043749575.1 Burkholderiaceae bacterium
CCGATTTGTCCGTTATCGATCAACCGATACCGGCGCCAGCGCTTTTCGCCCTGCGGTTCGACCTGACCCGTCGCGACCAACTGGTCCAGCGCGCGTTTCACCGATCGCGGCGCCAGCTCAGGAGCGGTGCGCCGATGCACTTCGGTGACCGACGAGCCAGGGTAGCCCGACAGGTCTTCCACGATCAACGCTCGCAGCCGGTGGGGCACCATGCGAGTCAGCGTTGTCTTGCGCTGCACGCCGCCCAACTTGAGTGCTTGCGGCGGCACAAAGTAGCGCGTCCCTTGGGTTTTCCCGATGCTCATCACCAGTCCGAGGTCCAACAGCCGTCCCAGCCACACGGTGGTGACCTCGTCGGTGTCGGCTATTTCCAGTTGTCGCGCCAATTCACGCGCCGTCAACCCGTCACTCATTGCCAGGATGCCCAGCGTGATGCGCTCCCTCTGGCGCAATTGATACGTCGCGTCGGCATCGGCCAGTAAGCGGATAACTTCCGGCCGCACGATGCGCCGCCGAACCGACACCTTGACCGAGTCGTCGCCTTCTTCAACGACCGGCGCCAGCCGCCCTTGCGAAAGCTGCACCTCGTACATCAAGTCGAAGCCGGAGCCTTCTTTTTCCATGAGCTTCAGATCATGAAAAAGCGTGGCGAGGCGCTCGTTCCGCCGCAGGCTGGCGTGCAGGATGTTGTACACGGTCACTCCCAAAGGCAACAGCCCCGGATTGCAGACCTCCAACCTGTCGGGATGCAAATTCAGGAAGATGTCGCCGCGCTGCGCGTAGGGGCGATGCACCAGCGCGTTGACGATCAGTTCGCGTACGACCCGTTTGTCATACGCAGGCACCTTCTGGCGATAGAGCCCGTCAGGCAATTCATAGGTCTCGCGAAAGTCCGACACCTCCTCCCAAATGGCGTCGACCAACTGCACCGGCGACAGCGTGTAGTCGTCCCATGTCCACTTGTGAATCTTGGCGCCGCGCTCGTCGTACTTGATGGCTTGCACCACCGGCGCACTGCCCAGCCGTGCGCGCGCACGTGGCGAGCCGATCAACAGCACGCCCAGATGTGTGAGCAACGGCCCGTCGGTCAGCCCATAGTGTTCGAGTAACTCCACATTCGACTTTTCCTTGACCCCGGCTTTCACGCGGTCCGACGCGCGCAACCCGGCCAGCAGGGCCTCGACCTGAACATCGTCGGCGCCGGTCAACGGCGCGTCCTGCGCCGCAAGGCTCTCCCATGGCATGCCGGGGCGGTCGTTGAGAAGACGCAGCACCTCATCGCCCAACACCGGACGGCAGGCGTCGGACACCCGCAAGAAATAGCGCCCGTCAGTGGTGGAGGCAACACCCCATGAACGGGCTACCGTCAACGCGACGTACTCGCCGCCATTGGCCGCCGGCGTTGTAGCGCACCACCTTGGCTTGTTTGGGCAACTGCTGGACTTCGTTGAGCGACACGTCCTCAGTCGACTCGTCGATCGCCTCGCCCGACAGCACCGAGTACATGCGCTGGATGGTGCTGATGACGACTTGCGCATGCGGGTCGATATGGCTCGAAGCGAGACGCTGCACGTTGTACAGCTCGGTGAACTTGCGGCCGTCGTCGGGCGGCGTGTAGGCCATGAACTCCTGGTGCGCCTGCTTGCCGAGGTTGCGCGTGTCGACCAGAAACAGCACGCGCTTGGCGCCACCGAACTTCAGCAAACGGTAGACCGAGGTGATGGCGGTGAAGGTCTTGCCCGCGCCGGTGGCCATGTGCACCAGCGCACGCGGTTTGTTCAGCGCCAGCGATTTCTCCAGGCCGGTCACGGCGCTGACCTGGCAGTCGCGCAGGTTGCGCTCCGGCAGTGCCGGCATGCCTTCAGCGAGCCGGCGCCGCAAGGTGTCGGGCTGCGTGACCAGCACGGCCAGATGCTCAGGACGGAAGAAGTGGAACAACTCGCGTGAGCGCGGCGCCGGGTCACGGCCGTCGGTGAAGTGGATGACCTGGCCGGTGCTCTCAAACAAAAACGGCAACGCAGGCAGACCCGGCAGGCGCCACTTGAGCGCGCTGCCTGCATAGCGGGCGGTTTGCTCTTCGACAAATGTGAGGATGGTGGCGTCTGGCTTGGCCTCGATGACGCCCACCGCCTGGCGGTCGATGAACAGCACGTAGTCCGCCGGGCCAGTGCCGGTCGGATACTCCCGCACCACGACACCCAGACTGGCGCCGAGGTTGAGCTGCTTCATGTCCTGCACCACCCAGCCGGCTGCGACAAGCTTTTCGTCGATGTGTTGGCGGGCTTTGGCTTCGGGTGTCATGCAGCGTGCATTGTGTGCGAGCCGCGACAATCGACACCAGATGCCACCGATCTTCCCCGACTCGACCGCGGACGCAGAAAATCCACCTGAGCCCGCCATCGAAAGGCACGCTCCTCGCGTCGGCGCGTTCGACCCGCTGAGCCTGCCGGTGTTCCGCATGCTGTGGAGCACCTGGCTCATCGCCAATGTCTGCATGTGGATGAACGACGT
>JAYVDE010000157.1:0-7051 GCA_043749575.1 Burkholderiaceae bacterium
CAAGCACATCGAGTTCATCACCGAGATGCCGCGCACCGCCGTCGGCAAGATCGACAAGAAGGTGTTGCGGGCGCCGTTCTGGGCCGGGCAAGGGCGGCAAGTCGGTTGAAGGTCAGCCGCCTGCGGGGCTGACCGACGCGCCGCAGGCGCCGCGCTGCAGCGGGAAATCCACGCTGCGCAACTCGCCGTTGCGCAGGCCTTCGATGCGCGCAGCCAGCCGGCCATCCGGCAACAGGCGGTAGCTCACCCGCTGCGGAAAATCAGCGCCGCGCTGCTCGAACACCGCCGCGTTGGCGCTGACCTCGACCGCCGCAAAGCGCGTGCCGGCCTGTGCCGACGGGTGGGCGATGAACACCACGCCCAGCGCCGATTCACGGATCTGCATGAACTCGAACTGCACCGTGCGGCCGCCCTTGAGCGTGCGCGACATGCCCAGCATGGTGCCGCCGGCTGCAGGCATCCACTGCTCGCCCGAGCCGGGCTCGTCCAGCTCACTGCGCCAACAACCCGCCAGCCATTGCAGCGCTTGCAGCGTGAAGGTCGGCGCGCTGGCCGGCGCCGCGGCCAGGGGCGCTGCAGCCGCAGTGGCCTGCGCCGGCGCCTGGCCGGGCAGGCCCGCCAGCATGGCAGCGATGCAGCGGAGCAGCAGGCCGGCCGACTCGGCCTTGCGTGCCAAGGCGGCACGGGCCGGCAGCCCGAAATTCACGGTCTTCATCGGGCCATTTTGCGCCGGCCCGATCCGCCGCAAGGCCGTCACGCGTGGGACCACGGCCGGCCAGGCCGTCGCGTATCCTGCGGCCGGCTTCATGCCAGACATTCCACCCTTCGGAGACACGATGAACCCGTTCAAATCCTTGCTGCTGGCCACCGCCCTGGCAAGCCTGTCGGCCACGGCCGGTGCCCAGGGTTTCCCCACCAAACCGATCCGCCTGGTCGTCACCTTCCCGGCCGCCGGCGCACCCGACATCCTGGCCCGGCTGTTTGCCGACAAGGTGGCCAAGGCGCCGGCCGACGGCTACACGCTGGTGATGGGCACGGTCGGCACACACTCGATCAACGGCGCGATCTACAGCAAGATGTCCTACGACATGGTCAAGGATTTCACGCCGGTGGCCCACGTCGCCAGCGCGCCCAACTTGCTGGTGGTCACCAACGACCTGCCGGTCAAGACCGTGGCCGAACTGATCACCTACATGAAGGCCAACCCCAACAAGCTGAGCTTTGGCTCGCCGGGCATCGGCACCTCGGTGCACGTGTCGGGCGAGTTGTTCAAGTCGATGACCGGCACCACCATGCAGCACGTGCCCTACAAGGGCCGGCAGTTCGCCATCCCCGACCTGGTGGGCGGCCAGATCCAGCTGATGTTCGACAACATGCCCTCGGCGCTGCCGATGGCCAAGGACGGCAAGATCCGCGCACTGGCGCAGACCACCGCCAAACGATCCCCCGCCGCGCCCGACGTGCCCACCGTGGCCGAGACGGTGCCCGGCTTCGAGGCCACCACCTGGTTCGCAGTGTTCGCCCCGGCCGGCACGCCCAAGGACGTGGTGGCCCGCATCAACGCCGAGATGGTGCGTGTGTTCAAGCTGCCCGAGGTGGCCGACAAGCTCAAGGCCCTGGGCCTGGAGCCCTGGATCTCGACGCCCGAAGAACTGGCCAAGTACCAGGCCGCCGAGATCGTCAAATGGGCCAAGGTGGTGAAGGACTCGGGCGCCAAGGCGGACTGAGCTTCGTCGGCAGCCTGGTACGGCGGCTGACGGCGGCTGACGGCGGGGGCCATGGCGCACAACACGCCAGCCCGGCCCGGCGCGCACGCGCGGGCCTATGAACGCCGGCTTTCCGGCAAGCCACCCAACTCAGCAACGAGCCGAAAGCCGACTCAGCCCAACAAGTCCAGCAGCGTGCGGGCCACCACCTTGGTCGCGCGGCGCAGGTCTTCGAGCACCAGGTGCTCGTCGGCGCGCTTGGCATTGCTTTCCAGCACGGTGCGCGGCCCGGCGCCGTAGATCGCCGCCGGAATGCCGTGCGCGCCGAACAGCCGCACGTCGGTGTAGAGCGGCGTGCCCGAGGTCGGGATCGGCTCGCCGAACACCGCCTCGCCATGCCGCTGCAAGGCGTCGACCAGCGGCGCGTTGGCCGGGTTGGCCTGCAGTGCAGCGGCCAGCAGCAGACGCTTGATCTCGACCTGGATGCCAGGGCAGCGCGCCGCCGCGTCGGCGATCACCCGGCGCACATCGGCTTCGACCTCGGCCGGGTTCTCCTCGGGGATCATCCGGCGGTCGACCTTGAACACCACCTTGCCCGGCACCACGTTGGTGTTGGTGCCGCCCTCGATACGGCCGACATTGAGGTACGGGTGGGTGATGCCCGGCACCTGCGTACGGCTGGCCTGGTAGACCACGTTTTGCGCGTACAGCGCGTTGAGGATGGTCACCGCGCCTTGCAGCGCATCGATGCCGCTGGCGGGAATGGCGGCATGCGCCATCTTGCCCAGCACCGTCACCGCCAGCTGCAGGCAGCCGTTGTGGGCGGTGACCACCTGGTAGCTGAAGCCGGCGGCCAGCAGCAAGTCGGGCTTGACCAGACCCCTGGCCAACAACCAGCCGGGGCCGAGTTCACCGCCAAATTCCTCGTCGTAGGTGAAGATCAGTTCAACACCGCCATTCAGCGGGATCGGCGGGCCCTCGCCCGCCTGCGGTGATCGCAATGATTCCAGCGCACGCAGCGCAAAGGTGTAGCTGGCGAAATCGCTCTTGCTGACCGCCGATGCGCGGCCGTAGAGCTTGCCGTCGACGACCTCGCCGCCATAGGGGTCGTGACTCCAGCCGTCGCCCGGCGGCACCACATCGCCATGGGCGTTGAGGCCGATGATCGGTCCCGCCATGGTGCCTTCGCCGCCATCGCCATAGCGGCGGCGCACCACCAGGTTGGTGATCGACTGCATGCCATAGGCCAACACCTCGGCCTGGGGCACCGGGTAGTGCTCGGCGGTGAAGCCAAAGCCCTGCAGCAGCGCGGCGGTGCACTCGGCATGCGGCGCGTTGTTGCCGGGCGGCGTGTCGGTGGGCACTTGCACCAGGGCCTGCAAAAAGCGCAGCTCGTCGTCGAAGTGGGCGTCGATCCAGGCGTCGAGTCGGTCGTAGGCGGTGGTCATGGGGTGTCGGCGATCAGGACTCGCTCAGTTGATCAAGCAGGTGCAGAAAGGCCTGCACGCTCAGCGCGATGTCGTGGTTGGTGCTGGCTTCGAGCGGGTTGTGGCTGATGCCGGCGTTCAGCCCGCGCACGAACAGCATCGCCTGCGGCATCAACTCGTGCAGCTTCATCGCATCGTGGCCGGCGCCGCTGGGCAGGCGCAGCAGCGGCAGGCCTTGCGCCAGCACCGCCCGCTCCCAGCGCTGCTGCCAGGCGGCGTCGCTGGGCGCGGCGGCGGCACGCAGCGTCTCCTCCAGTTGCAAGGACAAGCCGCGGCGCTGGCAGATCGCCGCCGCCTCGGCCAGCACGTCGGCCACGCAGGCATCGCGCGCCGCATCGGTGGTGGCGCGCAGGTCCAGGCTGAAGCGCGCCCGGCCGGGCACCACGTTGATCGACCCGCCGGGCACTTCAAGCTGGCCCATCGTGGCCACCAGGTCGGACTGGCTGGACGCTCGCTTTTCGAGGTAGAGCGCCAGTTCGGCCGCACCCAGCGCCGCGTCGTGGCGGCTGCCCATCGGGGTGGTGCCGGCGTGGCTGGCCAGACCGGTGATTTCGCCCAGGTAGCGCACGCTGCCGTTGATCGAGCTGACGACGCCCAGCGGCAGGTCGGCCTCGGCCAGCACCGGCCCCTGCTCGACGTGGACCTCGACAAAACCGAGGTAGTGCGCCGGGTCGCGCTGCAGCGCCTTGATCGACGCCATCTCACCGGGCAGGCCGGCGGCGTGCATCGCCTCCCGCATCGTCACGCCGTCAGCGTCTTGCTGGTCGAGCCAGGCCGGGTTGAACTGGCCGACCAGTGCGCTCGAGCCCAGGAAGGTGGCCTTGTAGCGCTGGCCCTCTTCTTCGGCAAAGCCGACCAGCTCGATGCCAAAGGGCAAACGCCGGCCCTGGCGCTTCAACTCACGCACGCAGGCCATCGGCACCAGGATGCCCAGCCGGCCGTCGTACCGGCCGCCGTTGCGCACGGTGTCGTAGTGGCTGCCGGTCAGCAGCCTGCGGCTGACCCGCGGCAAGTGGGTCGATTGGCCGCCCGACTCCTCGCCCGCCCTGCCCTGTCCAACGGAGGGAGCGCGCGCACCGCCCAGCGCCGCGTCTTCGGCACTCCAATAGAGCCCGACCACATTGCCCACCGCGTCGCGGCCCACCTCGTCGAAGCCGGCCTCGGTCATCCCGGCTTGCAGCTGCCGCGCGCAGGCCTGGTGAGCGGCCGTCAGGTAGGTGACGGTGAGCTGGCCTTGCTCGGCGTAACCGGGGTCGCTGTGCACGGCCAGGGCCGCGGCCCCATCCCACACCTGGTTGCCCAGCGTGGGTGGCTCGCCAAACTGGTCGGCCAGCCGGAGCTCGGCGATGCGGTGGATGTTGCGCAGGCATTCGTCGCGCTCGACCGCCACCGGGTGGGCCAGCCGGCGGGCGAAGATGTTGATGATCTCGGCCTTGGCCAGCCCGCTGCCGCGCGGCCCGCGCACCGCCAGGATGAACGGGAAGCCGAAGCGCGCGTTGTAGTCAGCGTTCAGCTGCTGGATTTGCGCCAACTCGGCCGGCGTGCAGTCGGTCAGGCCGGCCTTGCCCTGCTCGTTGGTGCTTTCGGCGGTGAGGGTCTTGCTGAGCATCGCCTTGCCGGCCAGCTCGGGGTGGGCGCGGATCAGTGCCAGCTGCGCGTCGACGCCGGCGTCGCGCACCACTTGCACCAGCGCCTGCTTCAGCTGGCTGAGCGTGGCGAACGGCCGCGCGGCGACGGCGCGCTCGGCGAGCCACGGTGAATGTTCGTAAGTGCCGGCCAGCAGCCGGCTGAAGTCGGCCGGCGACGCGGTGTTGAGATGAGCGAGGGTCAGCATGGTGGTCACTGCGGTCAGACCCAGACGAAGGCGGTGGCGGGGTCGAAGGGGTGCTGCTGTTTCCAGTGCCGGGCGATGTCGATGCGGCGGCTGATCCAGACCTGGTCGTGTTTCTCAACGTGGTCGAGGAAGCGCTGCAAGCCGCGCAGCCGGCCGGGTCGGCCGAGGATGCGGCAATGCATGCCGATGCTCATCATCTTGGGCGATTCGGCGCCCTCGGCATACAGCACGTCAAAGCTGTCGCGCAGGTACTCGAAAAACTCGTCGCCGTGGCTGAAGCCCTGCGGCAGACCGAAGCGCATGTCGTTGCAGTCCATCGTGTAGGGCACAACCAGTTGCGGCAGCAAGTCGCCGCTGGCGGTCTTGACCTGGAGCCAGAGCGGCAGGTCGTCGCCGTAGTAGTCGCTGTCGTATTCGAAACCACCGTGCTCGACCACCAGCCGGCGGGTGGCCGGGCTGTCACGACCGGTGTACCAGCCCAGCGGCCAGGCGCCGCCTGTCAGTTGCTGCAGCAGGGCGGTGCCGATGCGCAGGTGCTCACGTTCGACCGCCTCGTCAACCTGCTGGTAGTTGATCCAGCGCCAGCCGTGGCAGGCGATCTCATGGCCTTGCTCGACCAGCGCCGCGCACAGCTCCGGGTGACGCTGCAGCGCCATCGCCACGCCGAACACCGTCAGCGGCAGGCCGCGGCGCTCGAACTCGCGCAGGATGCGCCACACCCCCACCCGCGAGCCGTATTCGTAGATCGACTCCATCGACAGGTGGCGCGCCGGGTAAGCCGGCGGGTTGAACATCTCCGACAAAAACTGCTCGCTGCCGGCATCGCCATGCAGCACGCTGTTCTCGCCGCCCTCTTCATAGTTCAGCACGAACTGCAGCGCGATGCGGGCCTGGCCCGGCCAAAGCGCTGCGGGTGCGTGGCGGCCATGGCCGATCAGGTCGCGCGGGTAGGGCAGGCCGGGTGGCGTCGGGCGGGTCATAGCGTCATCCTGGGCGGCTGGGGCGGGGTGGTGGTGGCTGCGGCGGGCACAGCGGCGGGCGCGGCGGGCGTCATGGACGGTGTTGCGGCAGCTGCAAGTTGCGTTCCACGCTGACCAGGTGCTGGGTCATCAGCCGGGCGGCGCTGCGGCCGTCGCGGCGGGCGATGGCCTCGACGATGCGGGCGGTGGCACCATCGGCCACCACCGGAATGGCCGCACGCCCGCGCGCCGCAGACCCGGCGGCTGCAGCGGCCCAAGCGGCTGCAGCGATAACAGTGCATCGGTGAGTGGCATGTTGTTTGCGGTGAACCAGAAACGGCTGGCGCTTGACTGCCAGGGCAGGTGTACACACTTTTTATCATGACCGGCACAGCGCCAGTCCTTGAAAGGATCCCATGGGACACCTCAGCACCCACGTGCTGGACACGATGAACGGCCGGCCGGCCGCGGGCATGCACGTCACCCTGCAGCGCTGGCAGGGCGATCAGCTGCAGACGCTGGCCCGCCTGACACTGAACGCCGACGGCCGCAACCCCGACGGCCCGCTGCTCGATGCCGCGGCCATGGCGGCTGGCCGCTACCGCCTGCTGTTCGAAGTGGCGCCCTATTTCAGGGCGCTGGGGGTGGCCTTGCCCGACCCGCCGTTCCTCGACACGGTGCAGCTCGATTTCGGCATCGCCGACGCCGACGGCCATTACCACGTGCCCTTGCTCGTCAGCCCCTGGGCCTACAGCAGCTACCGCGGCAGCTGAAAGCAGCCACCGCCCGATGGAAACCTACCTGCTCGACTGGGCTAATCTGCTGCTGCGCTGGGCCCATGTCATCACCGCGATCGCCTGGATCGGATCGTCGTTTTACTTCGTCTTTCTCGACAACAGCCTGACACCACCCCACGCACCCGAGCTGAAGGCCAAGGGCGTCGACGGTGAGTTGTGGGCCGTGCACGGCGGCGGTTTTTACAACCCGCAGAAGTACATGGTGGCGCCGCCGTCGCTGCCCGCCAAGCTGCACTGGTTTTACTGGGAGGCCTACAGCACCTGGCTG
>JAYVDE010000158.1:0-7044 GCA_043749575.1 Burkholderiaceae bacterium
GGGATGCGGGCCGGCTTGCGGACTGAGGCCGGACACAAACAGTCCCGGCGGACTGTTTGTGCCTGCCGAAGGCCACCGGCCTCCGGCCGGTGGTCGGCCCGGCGCTCGGCCCGCGTCATGTCAACCCTTCGACCGACGGGGGCCTGCCGATGAGCATCGGCCTCTGGCCGATGATGGCGCGGCGCTCGGCCCGCGTCCGGCTGCGTGGCTGTGTGGTGATGGTGTTCATGGCCTGGCCTTGCACAGTTTCTCGGGCCCGTCGGCGCCCAGGGTGTCCAGCGCGTTTTTCGGGTGCAGGATGCCGTCGACCGGTGCCATCGCCAGCACGCTCTGGCCGTCGCTCAGCAGCAGCGGCTGGCGCAACTGGCCGTCCCAGGGCCGAAAGCCCATGAGCACGCCTTTCGAGCCATCGAGCTCGCCCTCGATCAGCGCTTTCTGGAAGGCGGCCAGCGGCCCCTTGGGCGCAGCCACGGCGGCGGCGGCCAATGCCTTGCCTGCCAGCCAGGCCGCCCAGTCGTGCCCGGTCATCGGCCGGCCGGCGGCTTTGGCGAAACGGCGCGAGACCTGCGGCGCGCCGAAGCGGTCGAAGCTGGGGCCCCACGCCACCGCCACCAGCCCGCCGTCGCCCACCACCGGCCGTGGCAGTGCGGTGCGGTAGGGCAGGGCGCGGGCAAATTCACCGTCGCTGTCGACGACCCAGACCACGTCGTAGGCCGCAGCACCGCTGGCGGTGCCGGTCAGCAGTGCCGGGTTGGCCAGGTCGCGCTCGCGCGGGTCGGCTGACAATTTGAAGGGCTTGCTGGCCACCAGCTTGAGGCCGTAGCGCTTGATCGCGGCTTGCGCGGTGGCGCCGCGGGCACGGTCGTCGTCGCCGGGGCCGGTGAGCAGCAGCACCTGGGTCCAGCGGCGTGCGGCCAGGGTCTGCGCCAGCGCGTCGGCCCGCATGCGGTCGCTGGGCAGCAGGTGCAGCAGGCGGGGCCGGCAATCGGCCTCGCGCAGCCGGTCGGCGGCTTCGCCCAGGTTGAGCAGCGGCAGCTTGCTGCCATCGGCGGCGGCCAACAGCCAATCGGCGGGCAGGTCGGCCAGCAGCGCGGCGGCGCCGGCTTTTTCGGCGCTGGCCGCGGCCTCCCGCGCGGCGGCGGCCGACGCCACACGCACGGTGTCGAGCAGCACGGCGGTGCCTTCAGCGGCCAGCTCCAACTCGGCTTCCTTCAGCGCCGCAGCCAGCGCCGGGCCCACCGGGCCGCCGGGCTGGCCCAGTGCCGGCCGCTCGGTGCGGCCGCGTGCCAGCCGTGGGTCGTCGTCGCGCACGATCAGCGTGGTTTTGAAGGTGGCCGCCTGCACGTTGATCGGGGCCAGCGCGGCCATGGCCGTGACCATGGCCGCGAGGGCGGCGGCGAATGCAGGCGCAGCCGCCAGCCGGCCAGGCGCACACCGGCGCCGGGTTCGGCGAGGCAGGTCGGATCGGCTCACTCGACCACCAACGCCATATAGGGCACGCGGCCGACCGGGATGCTCTTGAGCGCCTTGGCCGCGGCCACGTCGACCACCGTCATGTCGTCGGACAGGCCGTTGACCACGTACAAGCGTGCCTCGGCGCGGTCTAGCGTGACGTTCCAGGCGCGCTTGCCGACCAGCACCAGGTCGGTGGTCTGGCGGCTGGCGACATCGACGAAAGCGACGTGGTTGGCCCGGCCCAGCGCGACGAAGGCGCGCTTGCCGTCCCGCGTCATGACGATGCCGACCGGCGTGATGTCGGCCTCGCGCACCCCCTTGACCGCGAACTTCACGGTCGCCAGCGTGCGGTAGTCGGTGGTCGACAACACCGTGACCGACGCACCCAGCTCATTGGTCACCCACAGCTGGCTGCCGTCGGGTGTCAGTGCCATGCGGCGCGGCCGCTTGCCGACCTTGACGTGCTTGACCACCTTGGCGCTTGCGGTGTCGATCACATGCACCAGGCTGGCCACCTCGGAGCTCACCCACACGGTCTTGCCGTCGGGCGAGACCTTGACGCCCTCGGGCTCTTTGCCGACCGCCACCGTCTTGCTCAGCTTGCCGCTGGCGATGTCGATGAAGCTGACGACGCCGTCGTCCTCGTTGCTGACGTACAGCGTACGGCCGTCAGGCGACAGGTCGAAGGCCTCGGGGTTGTCGCCGAGCGCCAGCTTGCCGACCGACTTGCGGGTCGCCAGGTCGATGATGTCGGCCTGGTGTGAATCGCCGCAGGCCACCAGCATCTGCTTGCCATCGGCCGTGCGCTGCAGGTGGCGCGGCCGCTTGCAGGTGGCCAGACTGCCGGTGACGAGCATGGTTTTCAGGTCGACGATGGTCAGCGCGTTGTCTTTCTCGCTGGACACATAGGCCACGCCCTGGGCCATGGCCAGCGGTGCGGCGATCAACAGGGCGAGGCTGGCGAGGGCCGCCGCCGCCTTGCGGCGCCCCCCCGCCAACGAAAGCGGAGGCGAAACACCTGGGGCGGCTCGGCGTTTGTGGCTTGAGAAGGCGAGGCGGGCGTTGGTCATGGCGGGTGGGATCGGTCGGTGTCGAGCGGGCAACGGGCGGGCCGGGCCTTCAGGCGGTGGCGCGGATGAAGGCTTCTTCCAGGCTGCTGCCGCCCAGCGCGCGCAGCACGTCGGCGGGCGTGCCGTCGGCCAGCAACTGGCCTTTGTGCAGCACCAGCACGCGGTCGGCGGCTTCGGCTTCTTCAACCAGGTGGCTGGCCCACAGCACGCTGCTGCCACGCTGGCGCACGTCTTCGTGCAGGGCACGGCGCAGGTCGCGGCGGCTCTTGGGGTCGAGGCCGACGGTGGGCTCGTCCATCAGCAGCAGGCTGGGCCGGTGCAGCAGCGCGCGCACCAGTTCGACCTTGCGCCGGTTGCCACCCGACAGCTCGCGCACCAGGCGGGGCAGCTCGGCGCCAAGACCGGCGGCTTCGCAGCCGGCGAGCAGCCGCTCGGTGGCCACGGCGCGCGGCAGGCCGTGCAGGTCGGCGTGGAAGCGCAGGTTGCGTTCGACGCTCAAGTCGAGGTCGAGCGACATCGCCTGGAACACCACGCCGATGTGGCGCAGCGCAGCCACCGCGCTGCTGCGCAGCGAGTGGCCATCGACCCACACCTCGCCTTCGTCGGCGGCGAACAGGCCGGTGAGCACCTGGAACAAGGTCGACTTGCCGGCGCCATTGGGCCCCAGCAGCGCCACGAACGAGCCCGGCTGCAGCGTCAGCGACAGCCCTTTGAGGGCCGTGCGGTCGCCGTAGCGTTGCGTCAGGCGGTCGATCTGCAGGCGGGCTGGGGTGCTGAGGGGGCTTTGGGCGGTTGAGGTGTTCATGCGGGCGCGGCGATTGCCGTGTTTGTAGCCGCTGGCGCGACCGTCGCACAGCTGAGGAATGCCCGGGGACCGCTGGTGGGCGTTTTCGGCATGCCGGCCCCAGTGTGCCAAGCTGGGCCGGTCAGCGCTCGATTTGCAGGCCGTCGCAGGCCAGCGCGGCGCCGTGCGCGGCCCAGCGCGCCGCACCGAGCGTCGCCGATCAGGCCCTGGGCGTCGCAAACACGTGGTCCTTGCCGCGGCGCTTGCCTTCGTAGAGACCGCCGTCGGCGTGTTCCAGCAGCTCGTCGATGGCCATCGACGACCGCTCGTCGGTGACCACACCGACCGTGGCGGTCACGCCGACCGCGCGCAAGGCGACATGCTCCGCCAGCTGGCGGCGGATGCTGTCCATCAGCTTGACGGCTTGGTCGAGCGGGGTCTCCGGCAACAAGACGGCGAACTCGTCGCCACCCAAACGGGCGGCCAGGTCGCTGGCACGCAGCGATGACCTCAACACCTCGGCGCAAGCGACCAGCACCCGGTCGCCCGCGGCATGACCATGGCTGTCGTTGGCGCGTTTGAAGTTGTCGAGATCAATGCAGGCCAGTGAAACCGGCCAGGCGTGCCGCCGACACATGGCCAGCGCGATGACGGCCTGCTCGGCCAGGCCGCGACGGTTCTGCAGGCCAGTCAGTGCATCGGTGCGGCTGAGGGTTTCTTCCGCCGCCAGCCGTTCGGTCAGCACGGCGACCAGGCCGCCCACGGTCAGGAAGGCCGCGCCCTGGGTGAACAGGTTGACGACCCAGATCGCCTGGTGGGCATAGCGGACACCACCGCCGTGCTGCGCCAGCAACCAGACCACCGCCGCCCCCGCCGCCCCCAGCACGGCGCCCCGGCGCTTGAGCCGCCAGCCTGCGAACGCCATCGGGATGAAGTAGACCGCCACCACGCGGACGTCGATGCCGGTGATCCAGTCGAGCCATCCCACCGCCAGGATGCCGAACACCAACAGGGCCCAATCGCTGGCGCGGGCCGGTCGGCGTTGGGCTGCGCGGTGTGCCGACATACCGCGCCGGTCAGGCCGGCTGGTTCCAGCGCAGCTTGCGGTAAATGGTGTTGCGGCTGATGCCCAGCCGCTTCGACGCCTCAGCGATGTTGCCGCCGGTCGCCGCCACCGCATGGCGGATGGCGTCTACGCCCATTTCTTCCAGTGAGCACTGCGGCGCGGCGGGTTCGGCCGACCCTGCCGGGCCGGTCGGTGGCGCGGCTGGCACGTCGCTGGCCTGGGCCGCGCGCGCTTCTTCGAGAAAGTCGTCCGACAGGTGCTCGCGGCTGATCACGGCCTCGCCCGCGGCCAGCACCGCGGCGCTGCGCAGCACATTGAACAGCTGGCGCAGGTTGCCCGGCCACCGGTAGTGATTGAACAGCCGCAGCACATCGGCGTCGGGCTGCAGGTGGCGCTGCTCGCAGTCGTGTTCGGTCAGCTGGTCGAGGATGCGGCGCACCAGCGCCAGCAGGTCGCTGCGCTCGCGCAGCGGCGGCAGCCGCACGGCCAGGCCGTTGAGTCGGTCGAACAGGTCTTCGCGGAAGGCCTGGCGATCCATCATGTCGCGCAAGTTGCGGCGGGTGGCGCAGATGATCGACACATCGACCGCCACGCTCTGGCTGCTGCCCAGCGGCCTGACCAGGCGCTCTTGCAGCAGCCGCAGCAAATGCGCCTGCGCGGCCGCTGACATGTCGCCGATCTCATCGAGAAACAGCGTGCCGCCGTTGGCCTGCACAATCTTGCCAAGCGCGCCATTGCGGCGGGCGCCGGTGAAGGTGTCGTCTTCGTAGCCGAACAACTCGGCCTCGATCAGCGTCGCGGGGATGGACGCGCAGTTCACGGCCACAAAGGCCTGCTTGGCACGGGCCGAATCGGCGTGGATGGCGCGCGCCAGCAGGTCCTTGCCGGTGCCGGTCTCGCCCAGGATCAGTATCGGGATGTCGCGGTCGAGCACACGGGCGATCTTGTCGATCACGCTGGCGACCTGGGCGTCGCCGGTGCGCAATGCGGCCAGGCCACCGGTGTTGGCGGCACCCGCGCCCGGCGTGGTGGCGGTGACGGTGACGGTGACGGAGCCGGCGGACGGTTTGGTGCCGGTCGCCGCCGCGCCGGCGCTGCCGCCCGACACCGCCTCGGCCAGGCTGGTCCACACCGGCCAGTTGAAGCGGGCGTGGCTGTAGAACTGCCGGCCGCCGTTCAGCTGCATCGGCATCGGCGTGGCCAGCGGGCTGCGGAAGTGGTCGACCAGCGCGTTGACGGTGGTGCCGAACAGGGTCGTCAGGCTGTGCATGCGCAGGGCCGCACCCGACAGGCCTAACTGCTCCAGCGCGCCGCGGTTGGCGCCCACCAGCTTGCCGTCGGCGCTGATCGCCAGGATGCCCTCCATCAGCGTGCCGATGAACTCGACCCGGCTGTGGAAATGCAGCCGCATCAGGTTGCGGTAGTCGTCGGTCAGCCAGTGGTTTTCGATCATCCGTGCCGACATCTTCACCAACGCCATGGTGTGCTGGTGAAAACCGCGGTGGTCGCCGGTGACGTCGAGCACACCTAGGATGTTGCCGCGCGGGTCGAGGATGGGTGCGGCCGAACAGGTCAGGAAGTGGTTGGCGTGCAGGTAGTGCTCGTCGGCATGCACGAGCGTGGGCACTTCCTCGATCAGCGCGGTGCCGATGGCGTTGGTGCCCTTGGTCGATTCGCTCCAGTTCACGCCCGGCTGCAGCGCCACCTTGCTGGCGCGGGCCAGGAAGTCATCGTCGCCGATCGAGTGGACGATGGTGCCACTGCCGTCGCACAGCACCACCATGCTCTCGGTGTTGACAATTTGCGCGTAGAGCATCTCCATCACCGGCGCGGCGCGGCGCGGTCGTGCAGGCGCAGGTTGCGGTCGCGCTCCAGCGTCAGGTCGCTGCGGCCCAGCGGCGAGAAGTCGGGCCGCTCGATGCGCGAGACGCCCAGCGCGACGCAGCGCTGGTGGCTCTGGTCAATGGTGTCGACGTGGTCGGTACCGAGCTTCAGGCTTGAGGCGATCGGCCGCACCGGCTCGTTGCCGCCCCGCCGCACACCCACGTTGCCGCCAAGTGCCGAATGGAACGGGCTTCGCATGCTGTGCTTTCCTGGCGCTGCCCTGGGCAGCTTGTTTCGACGCCTGGGCGCCAGGGCGCCGTCTTGTCCGCGAGCCCCCGGCTGCGCCGCGCGCGTCACGTTCGCAAGCGCCGGGGCGCCGACCCCTGTTCCAAGTTCGCACAAAGTGCCACCGCAACGGCTGCGATGGTAGCTCGACAGGCCGGATGTGTTCAATTGTCAGCGTGCGCTTCGGGCATCGCCCGAAGCCGACACCGGACTCATCGGCCTCAAACCACCGACCACGCGCAGCACGCGCAGCAGCTGCCTGAGGGCTTGCGATGGCCGTTGCGGCGGGCGCTGCCGCCCTGGCCCTGGCCACCTGGGCGCAAGACTGGCCGGCGCTGCAACCTGACCGCGCTCGGACCGCTGATCGTCGACCCCTTGCGCAACCTGGTTTGGAAGGGCCACTGCCTGGGTTTCGGGCCGGCCGACCTGCTGCGGCCTGTGCGGTGGACCGGCGGCTGACTGAGGGCAACGCTGAACAAGTCCCTCGCGGCGCGGTCAGCCCTGTTTTGGGCGGTCTGCGGCGTTGCAAATCCTCGCCATAGCTGGGCTATGGCTGTGGT
>JAYVDE010000159.1:0-7025 GCA_043749575.1 Burkholderiaceae bacterium
TCATGCTGGAACGAACTCCAGAGCGCGTGATCAGCTACTTTCAAGACCGCCGTGTGCGTTATGCGGCTTGAGACTTCACAGGGCCGGATCAATAGTAGTCCAGCAGCCCTGAATTCGCCAGGCGGCCGCTTGATGGCCGCCACAACACCGCCCCAGCACCGCCCCAACCCCGACCCCACCCCGAAAGCGCCGCCATGAAAACCTACGCCATCGCCACCATTCCCGGTGACGGCATCGGCAAGGAAGTGATCCCCGCCGGCCAGCAAGTGCTGCAAGCGCTGGCGCAGTCCAGCGATGCCTTCCGCTTCGAGTTCGAGAACTTCGGCTGGGGCGGCGACCACTACCGCGCCCACGGCCTGATGATGCCCACCAATGGCCTGGACGCACTGCGCCACAAAGACGCGATTCTGTTCGGCTCGGCCGGCGACCCGCACATCCCCGACCACATCACGCTGTGGGGCCTGCGGCTGAAGATCTGCCAGGGCTTCGACCAATACGCCAACGTGCGGCCCACGCGCATCCTGCCCGGCATCGACGGCCCGCTCAAGCGCTGCGGCCCGAACGACCTGAACTGGGTCATCGTGCGTGAAAACTCCGAGGGCGAATACTCGGGCGTCGGTGGCCGCGTGCACCAGGGCCAGCCGATCGAGGCCGCCACCGACGTCTCGATGATGACCCGCGCGGGGGTCGAGCGCATCATGCGTTTCGCCTTCAAGCTGGCCCAGTCGCGGCCGCGCAAGCTGCTGACGGTGGTCACCAAGAGCAACGCCCAGCGCCACGCGATGGTGATGTGGGACGAGATCGCGGTGGAGGTCGCGCGGGAGTTCCCGGACGTCAGCTGGGACAAAGAACTGGTGGACGCCGCCACTGCCCGCATGGTCAACCGACCGGCCACGCTGGACACCCTAGTGGCGACCAACCTGCATGCCGACATCCTGAGCGACCTGGCCGCCGCGCTGGCCGGCAGTCTGGGCATCGCGCCCACCGGCAACATCGACCCCGAGCGCCGCTACCCGTCGATGTTCGAACCGATCCACGGCTCGGCCTTCGACATCATGGGCCAGGGCCTGGCCAACCCGATCGGCACTTTCTGGTCGGTGGTGATGATGTTGGAGCACCTGGGCGAGCAGCAGGCCGCCCAGCAGCTGATGCAAGCCATCGAGCAGGTGACCGCCAACGCGGCACTGCACACCCGCGACCTGGGCGGCCAGGCCAGCACGGCCCAGGTTACCCAGGCGGTGTGCGCCTTGCTCGGCGCCCGGCCAGCCTAAGGCCGGCCGGGCGCCCAGTGGCCAGTGGCCAGGGGCCAGGGGCCAGCGTGAGGCCAGCCGGGCGGCCAAGCGGCCAGGACTAGGCGCCCGGCCGCGCCGCTTACTTCTTCTTGTCCTTGTCGACGGCGTTGCCGATCACACCGCCCACCACGGCACCGCCGACGGTGCCCGCCGTGCTGCCGCCGGTCAGTACGGCGCCGGCCACACCGCCGATCGCGGCGCCGGTAGCGGTATTCCTGTCACGGGTAGACAGGTTGCCGCAAGCGGCTAACGACAGCGCCAACAGCACCGTGGCGAGAGGGCGTAAGGGGGTCTTGGTCATAGGGGCTACCTTGGTTGAGCGTTTCAGGGGAAGCAGCCCGACCGCTGCATGACACGGCGGCTGCTTCGGCCGATCTTTTTTTAGACCACTGGCGACCGGCTGTCTGTGCGTTGCAAGACACTGGCAGGCCCCGGGTTCGGCTCGACTGGCGCCAACACAGGGTCTTCTTGTCGCCAGCATGGCGGCCGACCAGGGCAGCGCAGGCAGGGCCAGCGGTGGCCGGTGGATGGGCCCTGCACGGGCCGTGGTGCAGCCGTGGTGCAGCCGTATTTCGGCCGTGCGCCGGCGCAGCGGTCCCGGCTCAGTGCGCGGGCCGCTACCATCAGCCCGATGACCGCGCTACTCGATGATCTGAACCGCAAGTACGTCTCGCGCACGCCGCACATGCGCGACATCGGCGCCCGCATCACCGCGGTCGCGCCGGCCCGCGGTTCGATGTCGATGCCCGCCCGGCCCGACTGGGTCGGCGACCCCGTGCGCGGCCTGTTGCACCCCGGCGCCCTGACCGTGCTGGCCGATTCAGCCTGCGGCCTGGCGGTGGGTGCGGCGCTGGCCAAGCGGGTGCCCTACGCCACGCTCGACCTGCGCATGGACTACCTGCGGGCCGCCGGGCCGGGGCAAGACCTGCACTGCGACGCGCACTGCTTTCGCATCACCCGCAACGTCGCCTTCGTGCGGGCCGAGGTCTGGCAAGACCAGCGCGACCAGCCCATTGCAGTGGCGCAGGCCTCGTTCATGCTGTCGACGCCGGCCGGCACGCCCCCGCCACCACCCGGCGCCGACGCGCCGGCACCGCCCGACACCCTGCCCGGCGGCAGTCGGCGGTGGACGCCGCCCACCGCCAGCGAGCCGGTGCTGCCCGGCAGCCCGATCCCGTATGTCGAGTACCTGGGCATCCGGGTGGCAGCCGACGACCGGCAGCCGCTGTTTCGCCTGCCGTACCAAGCCAAGTTGATCGGCAACCCCGACCTGCCGGCGCTGCATGGCGGTGTGGTCGCCGGCTTTGCCGAAACCGCGGCCCTGCTGCACCTGATCGGCACGCTGCGCGGCGAGAAGCTGCCCAAGGGCATCGATTTCTCAATCGACTACCTGCGCGCCGGCCGCCCGGAAGAAACCTTTGCATCTTGCGAGTTGGTGCGGGTGGGCTCGCGGGTGGCGCTGGTGCAGGTGCGCTGCTGGCAAAAGAGCCCCGATTACCCGATCACCGTGGCCCGCGGGCACTTTCTGCTGACGGCGGCCGAATCCGCCAGCGCAGCGCAGGATGGGGCGGTCGACGCCTGAGCCGGTCGCCACGGACTCTTAGTTCTTTTGGATTGATGCATTTGTCAACTCTCTGTTCGGGCGGCCAGACCGGCTGCTGACTCCGTGACCATCACCGGTCCGCACCAGACCGGGTCACTGAACCACGATAACGCCCAACCCGGGCGGCTGGGCGTACAGCGCCTGCACCAGCGCATCGCGGCGCTCCAGTACGGCGCGCTGGTTGACGTAACCCTTGTCGGTGATCTCGCCGGCGTCGATGGATGGCGGCTCGGTCATCACCAAGGCGCGCGCCACCCGGCGCGACGAGCCACCGGCGCCGGCATTGAAAGCGGCCAGCCGCTGCTGCAGGATCAGCGTGAACTTCGCCATCGGCGAACCCGGCGCCGGATCGGCCGCCAGCGCCAGCAGGCCCGCCGCCGAAGGCCAGAACAGCGCAGCGGCGAAAGGCTTGTCTTGGCCGGCGATCACCGCGTCCAGCACATAGGGGCTGGTGGCGGCCACCAGGTCAGGCCGCAACGTGCCCACGCTGACCCAGGTGCCGCTGTCAAGCTTGAAATCCTCGGTCACCCGGCCGTCGAACACCAGGCCCTGCGCCGGGTCGTTGTCGTCGACGAATCGCGCCGCGTCACCCAGCTTGTAGAAGCCCTCCTCATCGAAAGCGGCAGCGGTGCGCTCGGGGTCGGCCAGGTAGCCGCTGGTCACCGTCGGCCCCTTGACCCGCACTTCCAACTTCAGGCCGTTGGGCACCAGCTTGATCGTGATGCCCGGCAGCGGCAGGCCGACCAGGCCGACCCGCTCGGTGGCCCAGTGGGTCACCGTCACGCCCTGGGTCTCGGTGGCGCCGTACATCGTGGTCAGCGGGATGCGGTGGCCGGTCTCGGCAATCGCCAGTGCCTGCAGGCGTTGGTAGACATCGTTGGACAAGGTGGCGCCGCCATAGCCCATGTAGCGCAGGTTCTTGAAAAACGCGCGGCGCAGCAGCGGGTCGCGTTCCATCGCATCGGCCAGCATGCCGAAGGCGATCGGCGCCGAGCCGAAGACCGTCGGCGAGACCTCGTAGAGGTTCTTGATGGTGGTCTCGAAGGGCCCCGGGATCGGCTTTCCCTCGTCGAGGTGCACCGTGCCGCCGGCCCACAGCACGTTGTTGAAGCCGATGTTGCCCGCGCTGATGTGGCTCCAGGGCATCCACTCCAGGCTCTGCGGGATCAGCGCGGGGTCGACTGCCTCCGAGCGCAGCCCCTCTTGCCCGGCGATCACCCCGGCCATCATGCCGAAGGTCTGCGGCACGCCCTTGGGCATGCCGGTCGAGCCCGACGTGAACAACAGCTTGGCCACCGACGCCGGGCCCAGCGTCTCGCGCGCCGCGGCAACCGCGGGTGTGGGCTCGGTGCCGGTCAGCTCGGCCAGCGCGATGGCGCCATCGCCGCTGCCGTCGGCCGTGACAAACACCAGCTCAGGATGCTGGGCCCGCAAGGTCTGCAGGGCGCGCGCGTACAGCACGCCAGACTGGGCGAAGACCAGCCGCGGCCGCACCACCGCGGCGCAATGCCGCAGTTTGGCGTGGTCGGTCGAGAGCAGCGAGTTGGCCGGGCTGATCGGCGCCACCGGCACGCCGGCGGTGTAGCAGCCCAACGTGATCAGCGCGTGTTCGATCGAGTTGGCCGACAGCACCATCACCGCGTCGGCGCGGGTCAGGCCGCGGTCCAGCAACCATTGGGCGATGCTCTCGGCGCCCGCCAGCGCCTGGCCGTAGCTGACCTGGCGCCAGGGGCCGTGGTCAGGCGCACGCTGCTTCATCCAGGGCCGGTCGGGATGGGCCTGCGCCCGCTCTTGCAGCAGGTGGGCGATGCTGCGCGGCCCTTTGCCGGGCAAATGGTTGGAGCGGATCAGCACGCTGCCGTCAGCCCGCCGCTCGACGGTCACGTCGGGGCCCTTCATCGGCAAGGGCTTGAAGGGCGGCAGGCTCGCGGAAGCGGGTGTGGGTGTGGGTGCGGCCTCGTCGGTGGCGGTGGCGGTCGTCATGGCGGGTCTCCGGGGCGGGGCGGTGCCGTCGAGACTACCCAGCCGCGTGGGCTGGCTGCGTCATGCCGGCGACAGCCGGTGTCCGCCACCACCAAACCGCGGCCCTGCCACGCCGCTTCCCAATGCACCGACTTTCCAGGTCGCGCCATCAGACGCGTTGGCAGCAGCACTTGGCGACGCCCTCAAAGCCCCTTCAGCCAGCCCAGTAGCAAGGCGTTGACGGCGGCAGGTGCCTCCTGCTGGGTCCAGTGGCCGATGCCGGGCAGCACATGGGCGCCGCGCAAGGCCGGCAGATGCGGCGCCATCAGGTCGACCGGCTTGACGCCGGGGATCATCTTCAGCACCAGGTCACGCTCGCCACCGATGAACAGCGCGGGCTGCTCGATGCGCTGGTGTTTGTAGCCCTGCTGCCAGTCGAAATCACGCTGGTGGTTACGGTAGCGGTTGAGCGGCCCGCGAAAGCCCGAGGCTTCAAAGTCGGCCACGAAGCTGTCCAGGTCGGCCGGGCTCAGCCAGGCCGGGAAGGGCTGCGGGTCGACCAGACGGTCGAGCAGGGTGGCGCCGTGCGGCTTGTCGGCGGGCCAGGTGCCAACCGGCGCATCGCCGCTGAGGGCGTAGTAGAACTTGCGCAGAGCGCAGCGCACGTCGGCCTCCAGCTCGGCCTCGGCCACGCCTTCGTCCTGAAAATAGACCTGATAGAAAAACCGGCCTTTGGCGGTGAAGGCGGCCTTGACCACGTCGAGGAAACACGCGGTCGGCACGCCCGTCCAGGGCACCGACAAGCCGGCCACGGCGCGCACCCGGTCGGGCCGGGTCAACGCGGTGTTCCAGACGATGGGCGCACCCCAGTCGTGTCCGACCAGCACCGCCGTGCCCTCAGACGACAGGTGTTCGATGACACCGGCCAGGTCGGCGGCGATCTGCGCCAGGCTGTAGTCGGCCACGGCGCGTGGTTTGTCCGAGCCACCGTAGCCGCGCACGTCGATCGCGCAGGCGGTGAAGCCGGCCGCGGCGATGGCGCCGATCTGGTGGCGCCAGCTGGTCCAGCCCTCAGGAAAGCCGTGGACCATCAACACCAACGGGCCGCTGCCCTCGATGACGGCACGCAACTGGATGCCGTTGGTGGGGATGGTGACGAAGTGGGGTTTCATGGCTGGCTCGCATCAGGGCAGTGCAGCCACCATAGCCGCTGCAGCCCGGGCCGGGCAATGGGCGCGTGGACTCGGGTAAGGTCAGCCGCGCTGCGACTGCCCAGCCTCTGACCCGCCACAGACCCCGACCCCGACCCCGACCCCGAACATGATCATGAACCTGCGCAAACCCAACAGCGGCGGTCTCGTCTATTCCACCGACAGCGGCCGGATGTGCCCCGGCTGTCGGCAAGCCGTCACGGACTGCGCCTGCAAAGCCGCCGCTGCGGCGGGCCCGAAGGGCGATGGCACGGTACGGGTCAGTTGCGAGACCAAGGGCCGCGGCGGCAAGGCCGTGACGGTGATCCGCGGTCTCGACCTTGACGCTGCGGCACTGGCGGCGCTGGGCAAACGGCTGCGCACCGCCTGTGGCGCCGGCGGTGCGGTCAAAGACGGCACGCTGGAGCTGCAAGGCGACCACCGTGACCGGGTGCTGGATTGCTTGAAATCAGACGGCTGGACGGTGAAGTTGACCGGCGGCTGAACGGACCCCGCCGCACCTGCCGCACCCGCGTTGGCCGGCACGCGCCCACCGCGCGGCGTCAGGCGACGTCACGCAGCGTCAGGCGCCGTCACGCAGCGTCAGGCAGCCATCGCGTCTGCGGCCGCGCCGTGCCCGCACTGCGAAGCAACGCTCATTGCTGGCTTGACGGCAAGCACCCTTGACCAGCGTCACCTTTGATCGCCATGACACGGGAGCCGGTCGCTTGATCGCCTTGGTCACGATGCCGCTGAGCCTGAATCGCCACCCCGGCGGGCGCACGATGGAGTCCAATGGCCGCCTGCTCCACATGATCTGCGCGGCAAGACAGCAAGCCCCTTCACGGCGACGGCGACCCCACCCGAACCCGGCCTGTCCACCGCCCAGGCCGCCCAACGCCTGGCCGAGGACGGCCCCAACGCGCTGCCCGCCGGCCAACGGCGCACGCTGCTGGCCATCGTCGGCGAGACCCTGCA
>JAYVDE010000160.1:0-7019 GCA_043749575.1 Burkholderiaceae bacterium
CTCGGCCAGGATGGCGGTGGCGAACGAGATCGTGGCCTGCACGATCAGCACGCTGGCGATGTTGGGCAGCACGTGGTCGAGCGTGATGCGCAGCGGCCCAAAACCGGCCGCGCGCGACGCCAGCACGTATTCACGGGCCCACACCGCCTGGGCGGCGCCACGGGTGATGCGGGCGAACACCGGGATGTTGAAGATGCCGATGGCCAAAATGCCGGTCAGCAGCCCCGGCCCGTAAATCGCCCCCAGCATGATCGCCGACAGCAGCGCCGGGAAGGCGAAGGTGAAGTCGGCGGCGCGCATCACCGCCTCTTCGACCCAGCCGCGGCGGGCCGCCGCCAGGCAACCCAGCAGCACGCCGATGGACACGCCGATGCCCACCGCGATGACGCCCACCACGATGGAGTTTTGCGCGCCCACCAGCAGCTGCGACGCAATGTCGCGGCCCAGGCTGTCGGTGCCCAGCCAGTGCGCGGCACCAGGGGCGCTGAGCTTGTTGGGAATGTCGATCTCGGCCGGCGGGTAAGGCGCCCAGACCAGCGACAGCAAGGCGGCCAACACCAGCAAGGCGCTGAGCGCGGCGCCGACCAAAAAACTGGGGTGGCGCAGCGCACGGGCGCGCAGGCTCAGGGAGCGGACGGGCGGGCGAACCGGCAAGGCGGGCGTGCTCATCTAGGCATCACTCGCTTGCAGCCGCGGGTCGACCAGTGCATACAGCACGTCGACCGCGAAGTTGACCACCACCACCACCGCCACCAGCAGCATCACCACGTCGCGCACCACCACCAGGTCGCGGTTGGCGATGGCCTGGAACACCAGCCGACCGATGCCGGGCAGCACAAACACGTTCTCGACCACGATGGTGCCGGTGATCAGGTTGGCAAACTGCAGGCCCATGATGGTCAGCACCGGGATCATGGCGTTGCGCAGCACATGCCGCCACAGCGTCTGGCGCCGGCTCAGGCCCTTGGCGCGGGCGGTGCGCACGAAGTCCTCGCGCATCACCTCCAACACCGCCGATCGGGTGACCCGCGCCAGGATCGCCGCCTGCACCAGCGCCAGCGCGATGGCCGGCAGGATCAGCGACTTCAGGCCTTCCAGCAGACCACCGCCGTCGTCGTCGGTCCAGCCCGGGAAGCCGCCCGCGCTGACCCACTGCAGCTTCACCGCGAACAGCAAGATCAGCAGGATGGCGAACCAGAAGCTGGGGATGGCGATGCCGACCTGGCTCATCGCCATCACGCCGACGTCGCCGATCTGGTTGTGGCGCGAGGCTGCGAAGATGCCCAGCGACAAGGCCAGCGCGGTGGTCAGCACCATCGCCAGCGCGGCCAGCGGCACGGTGACCTGCAGCCGCTCGACGATCAGCTCGGCGGTGGGTGTGTCGTAGGAAAAGCTGTTGGCGGTGCGGCCTTGCAGCAGGCCGCCGACCCAGTGGGCATAACGCAGCGGCGCCGGGCGGTCGAGGCCCAGCTTCTTTTCCAGCGCGGCGATCGCCTCGGGGGTCGCGGTTTCGCCCAGCATCACCTGGGCAACATTGCCGGGCAGCAGCTCCAGCACGGTGAACACCAGCACCGACGCCACCACCAGCGTGGCCAGGAAGGTGAGCAGGCGCTTGAACAGGAAGACGCTCACTTGAAACCCCTTCGCGCTACGCGCTGCGGGATCAGCGCTCTGGAACGGCCACGCGCGATCACGCGAACCCCCTGCGCGCTACGCGCTGCGGGATGAGCGCTTTGGAACGGCCACGCGCGGTCACGCGAACCCCCTGCGCGCTACGCGCTGCGGGATGAGCGCTTTGGAACGGCCACGCGCGCTCATGCACCGCTGCAGAACAACAAGGCGCACAAGCGCATCGAGGGGGAAATCATGCGTTCTATGATGCCCCAAACCCCGAGGAGACCCAGATGAACGGCCCCAGCTTCAACCCCAGCCAGGTGCTGATCGCCGGCGTCTGGCGCGGCGGCGACAGCGGCGAGACCCTGCCGCTGCTCAACCCCAGCGACGGCAGCGTGCTGGCCCGGATCGCGCGCGGCAACGCGGCCGACATCAGCGCCGCGGTGGCCGCCGCACAGGCCGCACTGAACGGCCCCTGGGGCCAGCTGAGCGCCGCCGAGCGCGGCCGCATCTTGCTGAAGATGAGTGCGCTGACGCTGGAGCGCGCCGACGAACTGGCGCGGCTGGAGGCGCTGGACGTCGGCAAGCCGCTCAAGCAAGGCCGTGCCGACGCGGTGGCGTTGGCGCGCTACCTGGAGTTCTACGGCGGCGCGGCCGACAAGGTGCATGGCGAGACGATCCCGTTTGCCAACGGCTACACCGCATTCACGCTGCGCGAGCCGCACGGCGTGACCGGCCACATCGTGCCCTGGAACTACCCGATGCAGATCATCGGCCGCTCGGTGGGTGCGGCCCTCGCCATGGGCAACGCCTGCGTGCTCAAGCCGGCCGAAGAAGCCTGCCTGACCGCGCTGGCCTTCGGCCACATTGCACAAGACGCCGGCCTGCCCGCCGGTGCGCTGAACATCGTGCCCGGGCTGGGCGAAGAGGCCGGCGCGGCGCTGTCGTCGCACCCCGGCGTGGCGCACCTGTCGTTCACCGGCTCGGTGGCGGTGGGCCAGCGCATTCAGGCCGCGGCGGCGATGAACACGATTCCCGTCACCTTGGAATTGGGCGGCAAGAGCCCGCAGATCGTGTTTGCCGATGCCGACCTGGATGCGGCGCTGCCCTTCCTGGTGAATGGCGGTATCCAGAACGGCGGCCAGACCTGCTCGGCGGCCTCACGCATCCTGGTCGAGCGGCCCATCTTCGACGAGGTACGCCGGCGCATGGCCGAGCGCTATGCCGCGCTGAAGGTTGGCCCGGCGCTGGACGACCCCGATGTCGGCCCACTGATTTCGGCGCGCCAACGCGAGATCGTGCAAGGCTATTTGGCCCTGGCCCGCGACAGCGGGCTGGCCATCGCCGCCCAGGCCACGCTGCCTGCCCATCTGCCGGCGGGTGGCTGTTACGTGGCGCCCACGCTGCTGGCGCCGGCCGCGCCCGAGCACCGCTTGGCGCAGGAGGAAATCTTCGGTCCGGTGCAGGTGATGATCCCGTTTGAGGGTGAAACCGAGGCGCTGCGCATCGCCAACGGCACCGCCTACGGCCTGGTGGCCGGTGTATGGACGCGCGACGGCGGGCGCCAGCTGCGCATGGCGCGCAAGCTGCATTGCGGCCAGGTGTTCATCAACAACTACGGCGCGGGCGGCGGCATCGAGCTGCCGTTTGGCGGCGTCAAGCATTCCGGCCACGGCCGCGAAAAAGGCTTCGAGGCGCTGTACGGCTTCTCGTCGCTGAAGACCATCGCCATAAAGCACGACTGACGGCAAAACTGACGGCAGAACTGACGGCACAACGCACAGGAGACAAGTACATGAACCAGAACGGCAGATTGCAGGGCAAGGTGGCCATCGTCACGGGCGCGGCTTCGGGTTTCGGCGAGGGCATCGCGCGCAAGTTCATCAACGAGGGTGCGCAGGTGCTGATCGCCGACCGCGATTTCGCCAAGGCGCTGGACGTCGCCGCCGCGCTGGGCACGGCCGCCCGTGCGCTGAAGGTCGACGTGGCCGACAAGGCCGATGTGCGGCTGATGATGGAAGCTGCCGAGCAGCACTTCGGCCGGCTCGACATCCTGGTCAACAACGCCGGCGTGACCCATTTGCCGCAGCCCTTGGAGGACGTGAGCGAGGAAGACTTCGACCACGTGGTCGCCGTCAACATGAAGGCGATCTACCTGGCGATGCGCGAAGCCGTGCCACGCATGAAGGCCAATGCGCCGGGTGTGCACGGCATCCGCGGCGTGGTGCTCAATATCGCCAGCACCGCCGGCGTGAGCCCACGGCCCCGGCTGAGTTGGTACAACGCCAGCAAGGGCTGGGTGATCACCGCCACCCGCGCGAATGCGGTGGAACTGGCGCCGTTCGGCATCCGCGTGGTGGCGCTGAACCCGGTGGCCGGTGAAACCCCTTTGCTCAAGAGCTTCATGGGCGAAGACACGCCCGCGATGCGGGCCAAGTTCCTGTCGACGATCCCGATCGGCCGCTTCAGCCTGCCCGAAGACCTGGGCAACGCCGCTTGCTATTTGTGCAGCGACGAGGCCAGCATGGTCACCGGCGTGTGCATGGAAGTCGACGGCGGGCGTTGCATCTGAGGCGGACCGCCAGGCGTTTGTCTGCAAGGGGCGGCTGGCGGCTCGTTGCTGACGTTGCGGTCGGCTGCCTTTTGCAATTGACTTGCAAACCCCTTCGACGCCAGTGGGTGGCCGAGGCCACCGGGTGACCGGCTGACTACGTGTCCCCCGCCGACGCGCTTGCTGGCACAAGCCCGCCGGCGCCTCCTCTACCTCCGTCATCCGATCACCCGGCGCCCTCGTCCTGGACACGGCGGTGGTGATCGACACGTCCCGCCATGCGTCGACGCCACCCTGGTGATGGCGCGCGCTCCCTGCCAACGGAACGCCGGCTTGCTGGCTGCACAGCAGCGTCAGCAACGAGCCGAAACCCGACCCCCCACCCTCGGGGGATCGCCGACCCCCCATCGGTGGCTGGCGCTGACCGCCCCGCTGGCCATAATCGCTTTCAGGGACAATCAGTGCCCTTGCGGATCAACCGCCCAAAGCCTTCAGGAGCCTCGCCATGGCATCGGTCAACAAAGTCACCCTCATCGGCAACCTCGGCAAGGATCCCGAGGTGCGCTACGCCCCCAGCGGGTCGGCCATCTGCAACATCACCATCGCCACCAGCCGCGTGTCGAAGGACAAAACCAGCGGCGAACGCCAGGAGCAGACGGAGTGGCACCGCGTGGTGATGTTTGATCGCCTTGCGGAGATTGCCGGCGAATACCTCAAGAAGGGCAAGTCGGTCTACATCGAAGGCCGCCTGCAGACCCGCAAGTGGACCGACAAGGACGGCGTCGAAAAGTACACCACTGAAATCATCGCCCAGGAAATGACGATGCTGGGTGGCCGCGAAGGTGGCGGTGCCGGTGGTGGCGGTGGTGATGAGAGTTACAGCGAATCCTCGGCGCCGCGGGCCGAAACGCCGCGCCGCAGCGCCACAGCGCCGCGGGCCCCGGCGCCCGCTCCGCGGCCAGCACCGGCAGCCAAGTCGAACACCGGGTTCGACGACATGGACGACGACATCCCGTTCTAAAAAGAGGGCCGGTGCGGCCGGCACTACAGGTTTGGCCAGCCAGCCAGCCCGACTGATGGCTCCGGCCCCGGTCGCGGAATGCCGCCTCCGCCGTCGGGCGCCGCCGCAGCGGGCCGCGCCAGCCGCTCCTACCAGGGCAGCGGCGCGCCGTCGTAGGCGATGAAACGCCCGGTATCGGCGGGCGTCAGGCGGTCGATCAGCGCCAGCAACTCGGCCGCGGCCTGATCGGCTGGCCGGCTGATCTCGGCGCCCCGGAACGGCTTTGACAGTGCCGAGCTCACCGTGCCCGGGTGCAGCGCCACCAGCACGGCCTGCGGCCGGCCGCGTTGGCACTCGATCGCCGCCGTCTTCAGCAGCATGTTCAGCGCGGCTTTCGACGCCCGGTAGCTGTACCAGCCGCCCAGCCGGTTGTCCTCGATGCTGCCCACCTTGGCCGACAGCATCACCAGCACGCCGCGCTGCGCATCGAGCAACGGCACGAAGTGGCGCAGCAGCAGCGCCGGGCCGACCGTGTTGGCGCGCAAGGTGGCCAACAGCTGCGCCTCGTTCAGGTCGGCCAGCTTCTTCTCGGGCATGAATTGCGCCGTGTGCAACAGCCCGGCAGCGTTGATCACCAGGTGAAACGGGCCCGCGCCGGCCACCGCGGCAGCGGCCGCAGCGACACTGCCGTCGGCATCGAAATCGATGGCCGGCACCGACCGGCGGTGCAGGCCCAGCACCGAAGCGCAAGCGGGGTCGGCCTGCAGCTGCGCCACCAGGGCCGCGCCGATGGCGCCGCTGGCGCCGATGACCACGGCGCGGTAGCCCGGCGGGAAGGACGCGAGGTTCATAGCCAGCCCTGGCGCCAGTGCGCCACATCCCGCAATTCGCGCCAGGCGATGGTGCGGCGCTGGCGCGACATCAGCGCTTCCAGCTCGACCGCTTCGACCGGCCGGGCCGGGTCGTCTGGCACCACCTGCTCAACGACCAGGAAATGTCTGTCCTTGCCCACCGGCTGCGTGGCGGTCCACTTGCTCAGCAGCAGTTTTTTGGGGTGCAGCGGGTTCATGCCCGGCAGAGTAGCGCAGCGGTCCGCCGTGGGGGTTTGATGGGCTTGACCGGCGCGATCAGCTTGACCGGCTTGATCGATTGCCGGCACGCTGGTGCGCTGGCCCGACGGCGTGGCGGGCGCGCCGTGGTTCAACGCGCTTCAAGGTGCCGCCGCGCCGCCGCGGGCCACCCAGTCGACCAGCGCGTCCAGGGCCGGGCGGCCGGCGCGGGCTTGCTCGTGGTTGATGAACGCCACCAGCACATGCGGCCGGCCTTGCGGGTCGCTGACAAAACCGGCCAGCGCGGCCACGTTGCGCAGGGTGCCGGTCTTCATGCGCGCCAGCCCGGCTGCCGGGCCGGTCGTCAGGCGGCGGCGCATGGTGCCGTCTACGCCGACCACCGGCAGGCTCATCAGCAGCTCGGCTGCCCAGCGGCCGCCATGCGCGGCTTGCAGCACCTGCGCCAGCTGGCGTGACGTGATGCGTTCGCTGCGCGACAGACCCGACCCGTTGTCCAGCACCAGTCCCGTGGTGTTGATGGCATGCCCGGCCAGCCAGCGCCGCACTTCGCGCTCGGCCAGCACCGCCGTGTCGGTGCTGGCCGAGCGCGGCCATGCCGGCCAGGCCCAGCTGCCAGTAGAGCAGCCGCACCAGCGGCGGGTCTGACAGCTTGATCATGCGGCGCAACAGCTCGCCCAGCGGCGGCGCGACGTGGCGCGCCAGCAGCCGCACGCCGGGCGGCGTGGCCGCCGAAGTGCCGGCCCAGGCGACACCGGGCACCAGGGTGTTGGCGCCGGGCAGTGGC
>JAYVDE010000161.1:0-7014 GCA_043749575.1 Burkholderiaceae bacterium
GGCCTTGGGTGCGACGCCGCTGAACCCCAAGCTGCCCAGGATCACCAGCACGATGGGCGCGATGGCCAGCACCGGCACGGTCTGGCTGGCGACGATCCAGGGCAGCAGCGCGCGGTCGAGCGTGCGGCTGTGCACGATGGCCGCAGCCAGCGCTATGCCCAGCAAGCTGCCCAGCACAAAGCCCACCAGCGTGCTCTGCGCCGTGACGGCCACGTGGTAGAGCAGGTTGCGTGGCGAGTCGAGCGGCCAGTCGAACAAGCTGGTCTGCAGATCGGCCAGCACCTGGTGCGGCGCAGGCAGCACCGGGCGCGCCATGTTCAGCGTGGCGCTGACCAGGTCGCTGACCGTCCAGTCGCCGTTCGGGTGGCTGCTTTTGGGCAGATTGGGCAGCACCCGCTCGATGGCGCCGGCGCGGTTCAGCGCCACCGCGCCCGCATACCAGAGCAGCAGCACGCAAGCCAGCACGCTGAGCACCGGCAGCAGACGCGAGGGCAGCGAGCGCTTGGGCGATGTCATCGTTGGCGCGGCCGGGGCTCGGTCAATGCCGGCCACCGCGGCCACCCTGCCCATCCGCCAGGCCCTCGCGCACCTCGTGCGCCAGCGCCATGAACTCGGGCGTGTCGCGCAGGTCGAGCGTGCGGGCGTCGGGCAGCGTCGACGCGATGATCTTCAGGATGCGGCCCGGCCGCGGGCTCATCACCACGATGCGCGTGCTCAGGTACACCGCTTCGGCGATCGAATGGGTGACGAAGACGACCGTGCGGCGCTCGCGCTGCCAGAGCTGCTGCAGTTGCTCGTTGAGGCCGTCGCGGGTGATCTCGTCGAGCGAGCCGAAGGGCTCGTCCATCATCAGGATCTTGGGCTCGAAACCCAGCGCGCGGGCGATCGACACCCGCTGCTGCATGCCGCCCGACAGCTGCCAGGGGTATTTGCGCTCGAAGCCGATGAGGCCGACGCGGCCCAGCTGCTCGCGCGCCACGGCCTCGGCCTCGACCTTGGGCCGACCCTGAATCTGCAGCGGCAGCATCACGTTGGCCAGCACCGAGCGCCAGGGGAACAGCGCCGGCGCCTGGAACACATAGCCGTAGGCCCGTGCCAGCCGCGCCTGGTGCGGCGTCAGGCCGTTGACCAGCACCTGGCCCGCGCTGATGGGCTCCAGGTCGGCAATCACCCGCAGCAGCGTGGTCTTGCCGCAGCCCGACGGGCCGATCAAGGAGACGAACTCGCCTTGCGCGATGGTCAGGTCGATCTCGGACAGCGCCTGCACCGGCTGATCGTTAGCCTGGGCCGGCGGGTAGACGACGCTGGCGCGCCGCACCTCGACGGCCGGCTTGTGGGTGGCGGCAGTGGCTGCAGTGGCGGCGGTGGCTGCGGCAGCAGGAGTGGGCGCCGGCTGGGCGGCCAGCCGTTCAGGGGCGTTCATGGGTGCGGTCGGGTCCGGTCGGGCCGGAAAACTTAGGGCCATGCTGAACAAGTCCTCGCGAGTGCGGGTGCCCTGGTTTGGGATGGGCTGCAAGGCGCAAACCACAGCCATAGCCCCGCTATGGCGAGGATTTGCAAGGCTGCAGACCGCCCAAAACAGGGCTGACCGCGTCGCGAGGGACTTGTTCAGCGTTGCCTTAACCAAATGGTCAGCTTATTGTCACCGAGCAAGCCAGTTCCATGCCACCGCTACACGGGCCCGCCGGCTCGGGATCTACCCGATGCGGTGCGCGGCATGGCCCGTGCGCACCAGGCGGGGTCAGCTGGGGTCAGCCCGGATCGGGCCACCACCCGGCCTGGCGCAGATCGCGTTCGGCCCGGGCCGCGCCGGTGAACAGGAAGGCCGACCAGCCGGCCGTCTGCGCCGCCGCCACGTTGCCGGCCACATCGTCGAAAAACACCAGGTCGGCCGGCGCCACGCCAAAGCGGCTGGCAGCCAACGCGAACATCGCCGGCTCGGGTTTGATCAGCTGCACCCGGCCCGAATAAACGCCGTCGCCGAACCACTGGGCCACCGGGTGGTGGCGGTCAAGGTAATCGGCATACGGCGCCGGCATGTTCGACAGGAAAAACAGCGGGCGGCCAGGCCGGCGCAGGCGCTGCAACAGGTCGACAGTGCCGGCGATGGGCTGGAAGGCCAGCGGCACCGCCTGCACCACCGCGCGGGCGTGGGCCTCGGCCAGGCCGGTGCGGCGGGCAATGCGCACGACCAGGTCGTCGGGGCTGACCGTGCCGCGGTCGAAGTCGGCCCAGTCGCCGCCGTAGTCTTCGAAGATCTGGCCGGCCCAGCGGCGGGCACTGGCCTCGTCGGTGGCATGCTGAGGAATCACCCGCTGCAGCAACGCACGCGGCTGCCAGCTGAAAACCACCCCAGCGAAGTCGAAGACCAGGTGCTTCACCGTGGCGGGCATCTCCAGACTGGCGACACCACTCATTTCGTCTGCATCCTCTCAGCCGACGCCGGTTCTCCCCAACGCGGCTGAGCGCCCCCCCGGGGGCAGCAGCGAAGCGGCGTGGTGGTCAACCTGCTCAGGCCTTCAGGCGCGCCAGCAGGCCGGCGGTCGAGCCGTCCAGCCCGCTGCCGTCCACCGTTGCCGCGCTCAGCCGTGCCAGCAGGTCGCCGGCCAGGGATTTGCCCAACTCGACGCCCCATTGGTCGAAGCTGTTGATGCCCCAGACGGCGCCGCTGGTGAACACCCGGTGCTCGTAGAGCGCGATCAGCGCACCCAGCGCACGCGGCGTCAGCCGGTCGATCAGCAGGGTGGTGCTGGGTCGGTTGCCGGGGAAGCTGCGGTGGCGCGCCAGCGTCAGCGCGCCCAGCGCTGCTGACGCGGTCGGCGCCTGCTCGCCCAGCGCGGCCTCGGTGGTCTTGCCCTGCATCAGCGCCTGGCTCTGCGCCAGACAATTGGCCAGCGCCTTGGCATGCAGGTCGGCATACGGGTGGCTGGGATGCTTGACGGCGATGAACTCGACCGGGATCACATCGCTGCCCTGGTGCAGCAGCTGAAAGTAGGCATGCTGGCCATTGGTGCCCGGCTCACCCCAGACCACCGGGCTGGTGGCGTAGGGCAGCGGCGCACCGTCCAAGTCAACACACTTGCCGTTGCTCTCCATCTCCAGCTGCTGCAGGTAAGCCGGCAAGCGCTTCAAGCCCTGGTGGTAGGGCGCCACGCTGCGGCTGGTGAAGCGATGGAAGTTGCGGTACCAGACATCCAGCAAGCCCAGCAGCGCCGGCAGGTTCGCTTCCAGCGGGGCGTCGGAAAAGTGCCGGTCCATCGCCTGCGCGCCGTCCAGCAGGCCGCAGAAATGCGCGCTGCCGACGGCAATGGCAATGGGCAGGCCGATCGCGCTCCACAGCGAGTAGCGCCCGCCCACCCAGTCCCAGAAACCGAAGGTGGTGTGGATGCCGAATGCGGCCGCCGCTTTCAGGTTGGTGGTGGCGCCGACGAAGTGGCGGCCAATGTCGGTGCCGCCCTGGTCCAGAAACCACTGCCGCGCCACCGCCGCGTTGGCCATGGTCTCCTGCGTGGTGAAGGTCTTGCTGGCGATGATGAACAGCGTGTTGTCGGGCCGCAGTTGGCGCAGCACCGGCGCGATGTCGTGGCCATCGACATTGCTGACGAAGTGCAGCCTGATGCCGGGGTGGGCGTAGGCGTCTAGCGCCGGCACCACCATCTGCGGCCCCAGGTCGCTGCCGCCGATGCCGATGTTCACGACATGGCGGATGCCGCTGGCGCTGGTGTCGCGCACGGCTTCGGCGAAATCAAACATGCGGTCGAGCACGCCGTGCACCTCGTCGCTGAACAGGCCCTGGCCGCGCGGCGCACGCAGCGCGGTGTGCAGCACGGCACGGCCCTCGGTGGTGTTGATGGGCTCGCCGGCAAACATCGCGTCGCGCCGGGCCTCCAGGCCCACCTCTTGCGCCAGCTGCACCAACAGCTTGCGGGTCATCAGATCCCAGCGGTTTTTCGACAGGTCAGCAAACACTTCAGGCGCTTGCACCGCCAGGCTGTCGAAGCGCCGCGGGTCACGGGCAAAGGCCTCACGCAGGTCGAGCTCGCGGCCATGGGCTTCGAAGTGGCCCTGCAGCGCCACCCAGGCCACCGTGGCGTCGCAGCGCCTGAAGTTCATCTCACAAGCCCTCGATCAAGCGGTCGAGCTTGACCGAGTCGGCGGCAAAGGCGCGGATGCCCTCGGCCAGTTTTTCGGTCGCCATCGCGTCTTCATTCAGGGCGAATCGGAAGCTGGCCTCGTCGTGATGCACTTCGGGCAGTTCGGCTTGGAGCGCGTCCGCCGGGACCAACCGGCGCAGCACCGTGGCCTCGCTGGCCTGCAAGGCCCCCAGCAGGTCGGGGCTGATCGTCAGCAGGTCGCAGCCGGCGAGTGCTGTGATCTGGCCGACGTTGCGGAAGCTGGCGCCCATCACCTCGGTGGCGATGTCCCAGCGCTTGTAGTGGCGGTAGATCGCCTCGACCGAGCGCACGCCGGGGTCGTTGGCGCCGACCATTGCGGCCTCGTCCCAAGCGGCGCCGGCCTGCTTCTTGTGCCAGTCGTAGATACGGCCGACAAACGGGCTGATCAGCTGCACGCCGGCGTCGCCGCAGGCCACCGCCTGGGCAAAAGCAAACAGCAGCGTGAGGTTGCAGTGGATGCCTTCGGTCTCCAGCACCCGGGCGGCCTGGATGCCTTCCCAGGTGGCGGCAATCTTGATCAACACGCGGTCACGGCCGATGCCGGCGGCTTGGTACAGGCCGATCAGCCGGCGGGCGCGGGCCAGCGTGGCGGCGCTGTCGAAGCTCAGGCGCGCATCGACCTCGGTCGACACGCGGCCTGGCACGAGCTTCAGCGTCTCCAGCCCGAAGCGCACCAGCACCTGGTCGACGATGGCCTCCAAGGGCTGGTCGCGGTGCGCCGCCACCGTGCTGGCCAGCAGCGGCGCGTAGTCGGGCTGCTGCACCGCCTTGAGGATCAGCGACGGGTTGGTGGTGGCATCACGCGGCGCGTACTGCGCCAGCTGCAAGAAGTTGCCGGTATCGGCGACCACGGTGGTGAACTGTTTGAGCTGGTCGAGTGGGTTCATGGCGATCAGGTGGGGCAAGGGGCAAAGCGAATTAAACCGCGTTCCTGAGGCCGTGGCTTAGCGCTGGGTTAGCGACGCACTACCTCCGCATTACCGTTGCATTACCGGCGCACTACCGGCGCACTACCCGCGCGCAGCCGCAGGGCCAAAATGCGGCGATGCCCGCCGACCCCTTACTGCCCAGCCGGCGCAGCGCCCTCGCGGCCCTGCTGCTGCCGCTGGCCGGCTACGGCCCAGCCCATGCCCGCAGCATCTGGCGGGTAGGCCCGGGCGAGGCCATCCGCCGCATGGCGGACGCCATTCGATTGGCTGCGGACGGCGACACCATCGAGGTGCTGGCTGGCGACCACCAAGGTGACGTGGCGGTGATCACGCAGCGGCGGCTGACGATCATCGGCATCGGCGCGCAACCGGTCTTCGAGGCCGGCGGCCGGCATGCCGAAGGCAAGGCCATCTGGGTGGTGCGCAACGGCGATGTGCAGATCGACAACATCGGCTTTCGCGGCGCGCGGGTGCCCAGTGGCAACGGCGCGGGCATCCGCTTCGAGCGGGGCCGGCTGCAACTGCGGCACTGCAGCTTCACCGACAACCAGATGGGGCTGCTCAGCGGCAACGATCCCGACAGTGAGTTGCACCTCACCGACTGCCAGTTCGCCGACGCGCCGCGCAACCCCGGCAGCCTGCCGCACCTGCTGTATGTCGGCCGCATCGGCCGCTTTTCGATCCGCGGCAGCGTGCTGCGCCAAGGCAATGAAGGCCACTTGTTGAAATCGCGCGCCCGCGAATCGACCATCGTCGGCAACCGGCTCGACGACGGCCTTGGTGGTCGGGCGTCCTACGAGATCGACCTGCCCAATGGCGGCATCGCCCTGGTCGAGCGCAACATGCTGGTGCAGAGCCCGCTGACCGAAAACGCCGTGATGTTGGCCTACGGCGCCGAAGGCAAGGCCTGGGACGAGAACCGCCTGGTGGTCCGGGACAACACCTTCATCAACCACCGCGCCGAAGGTGGCAGCTTCGTGCGGGTGTGGGCCGAGCGGCTGCCCGCCGGCACGCCGGTGCTCAGCCACGGCAACTGGCTGCTGGGCCCAGGCAGCCTGGCGTTGGGCCCCAACGGCCAATCAACCGATGACCGGCATGGCACGCTGCCGGCCAGCGGACCTGGCACCAGCCCAACCGGCACAAGCCCGGGCGGCACGAGCCCACCCGGCAATTGACCCCTCTTTGAAACTCATGCATCATCCGATGCGTAACTTAGTTACATAACTTCACGACGTACTTCACCCCGTACTTCACCACGCACCCACACAAACCATGTCCTTCGACCTCGTCTTCTTCGGCGGCACCGGTGACCTTACTTGGCGCAAGCTGATGCCGGCGCTGTTCCAGGCCTTCCGCCACGGCAAGCTGCCGCCGGGCGGACGCATCCTGGCGGTGGCGCGCGACGAACGCAGTGACGACGAATACCGCAGCTTCATCAGTGATCGTTTTGTCGAGGTCGATTGCCACAAGCGGCCGCGGGACGAAGAGTTCGGTCAATTCGCCAAGCTGCTGCACTACCGGCGCATGGACTTGTCCAAGCCCGAGCATTACACCGGCCTGAAGCAGTGGATAGCCGAGCGCGGCGCCGACGTGGCGGTGCTGTACCTGGCCACCAGCCCCCACCTGTTTCCGGTGATCTGCGAGCAGCTGGGCGCCGCCGGCCTGAACGGCCCGCAGGTGCGCGTGGTGCTTGAAAAACCGCTGGGTCACGACCTGGCCAGCGCACAAGTCATCAACCGGGCGGTGCGTGGCTCGTTCGCCGAGGGCCAGGCCTTCCGCATCGACCACTACCTGGGCAAGCCCGCGGTGCAGAACCTGATGGCGCTGCGCTTTGGCAACGCGCTGTTCGAGCCGCTGTGGCGGCGCGAGAGCATCGCCAACATCCAGATCACGCTGGCCGAGGGCCTGGG
>JAYVDE010000162.1:0-6999 GCA_043749575.1 Burkholderiaceae bacterium
TACACTGAGCCCGATGATTCTATCGTTCGCCCCTGTCCAGACCCTGGGCGCCGCACCGCTGGTGGTGGCGCTGGTCGCGATGCTGGCCTACGGCGTGGCCGCGTGGTCGGTGCAGGGCCTGGCGCGCCTGTCCGTGCCGGCGCTGGTGGCGGGCTGGTTGCTGCATGCGCTGCTGCTGGCACTGGACATCGGTGGCTGGGGCCGCGGCGAGCCCGGCGCCCGGCTCGGTTTCGGGCCGGTGCTCTCGCTGACCGTCTGGCTGGTGCTGGCGGTCCACGAGGTCGAAAGCCGCTTTGTGCCCTTGCCCGGCATGCGGCGGCTGCTGGCCCTCAGCGGCGCCGTGGTGGTGCTGGTGGCGTGGGCATTTCCGGGCGAGGTGCGGCCGATGATGAGCCCGCTGGCGCCCGTGCACTGGATGCTGGGCGTGGCCTCGTATGCGCTGTTCGGCGCGGCGGTGCTGCATGCCACGATGCTCGATGCGGCTGAACGCAAGCTGCGCGGCCGTGCCGCCAGCGTGGCCGCGCAGGCGCCGGGCCCGCTGGGCTTGCCGCTGCTGCGGCTCGAGCGGCTGACCTTCCGCTTCGTCGAGATCGGCTTCGCCGTGCTCACGCTGGCCGTCGTGCTGGGCCTGGCCACTGCTCCGCATTGGCGCTGGGACCACAAGACCGTGTTTTCGCTGCTGGGCTGGGCGGTGATTGCGGCGCTGTTGATCGGCCGCCAATGGCAAGGCTGGCGCGGCCGCCGGGCCACCCGCTGGCTGTATGTCGGGGCGGTATTGCTGCTGCTGGCCTATGCCGGCTCGCGCTTCGTCTTCGAGGTGCTCTTGAGCCGAGCCGTGACATGAGCCCGCCGGGCCGCCTGCGACCAGAGGCCGCAGTCCTTCGACAGGCGAAAAACCGTCCTCAGGACGGTTTTACGTCCGGTCTCAGCCCCAAGGGCGAATACCGCAGTGCGCAGCACGAAGGTTCGTCAATGAGCCCGCCGGGCCGCCCCAAGGCGCGGGTTTGGCAAAAACGGAGACTGTCGTGAAATTTTTGCTGGTGCTGCTGGTCGTGGGCGTGGGCCTGTGGATGTTGCTGTCGCGGCTGCGTGGGCCTGGCGCGGGCGGCGAGGGTGGTGATGGCGCCCGGGCGAAGAAGCCCGCCACCCCCCAGCCGGTGGCGATGGTGGTTTGCGCACACTGCGGTGTGCACCTGCCCGCCACTGACGCCGTGGCCTTGGGCACCCGTCTCTACTGCAGCGACGCCCACCGGCGGCTCGGCCCCGCGCAGAACCCGCCGCCATGAGCAGCCCGGCGGGCAACCGCCGCCGGGCCGACCGCCGCCAAGCCGACCGGCGCCAACCGCCCAGTTCCCAGGCCGACGACAGTTGGCTCAGCGCCTGGGGCGACCCGTCGAACAGCCGTTTCGCCAGCCGCAGTGGCGAGACTTCGCGCTTTGACACCGACCTGGAGGCGGGCAGCGACAGCCGCTTCATCGCCCGCGAGGCGCACCGCTTGGTGGTGATCGAAGGCGCAGCGCTGCCCCGCATCCTGCGCACTTACGTGGCTGCCCGGGCTGCGTTGGCCCTGGCGCTGGTGCTGGCGCCGTGGCTGGCGGCCTTGATGGGCAGCCGGCCGGCGGTAGCGGTCATGCTGGTCTGCCTGGCCTATGCGGCACAGGCGGTGTCGTTGTGGCTGATCCACGGCGCGCGCGACGACAGCCGCTTGCCCGACCACCTTTTGCCGCGGCAGTGGCTGTGGACCATCGGCATCGATCTGCTGGCGTTTTCGCTGCTGCGCTTGCTCGACGCGGCCGCGCAACTGAACTACACCGCGTTGCTGGTGTTGCCGGTGCTGATGTCGGGCGTGCTGACCCGCCGGCTGGTGGCGCTGGCCACCGCCGCCGGGGTCACGCTGGTGATGCTGCTGGGCACGCTGCCGATCCTGCACGATGGCGAGAGCGGCGGTGACTTGCTGCTGCAGCTGTCGCAGGCTGGGCTGGCAGGTGCCGGCATGTTTCTGATCGCGCTGCTGGCCAGTGAGCTGTCGCAGCGGCTGGCGCGCGAAGAGCGCTCAGCGCGCACCAGCTTGGAGCTGGCGCGCCAGCAGACCCAGCTGAATCGGCTGGTGATCGAGGAGATGGGCGAGGGCGTGCTGGTGATCGACCGGCGTGGCCGGGTGCGCGCCATCAACCCGGCCGCGCGGGCGCTGCTGGGCCCGGCCGGCCAGGCCATGACCGTGCCCAGTCCCTTGAGCGACGAGCCTGCCCTGCAAGTCCTGCTGCAGGCCCTGGAGCAGGCCTATGTCCAGGGCAGTTGGCCGGCGGCGGCCCGTGAGCTCACGCTGCTGCTCGACGACGGTGAGCAGCGCACGCTGCAGGTGCGGGCTCGCTTCACCCGGCGCGCTGGCATCGCTGCCGACGACACCCCGCCCGAGGACATCTGCGTGCTGTTCCTGGAGGACATGCGTGCGGTGCAAAGCCGAGCCCGGCAAGACAAGCTGGCGGCGATGGGCCGGGTGTCGGCCGGTATCGCCCATGAGATCCGCAACCCGCTGGCGGCCATTTCCCAAGCCAACGCGCTGATGCTGGAGGACGCGCTGCTGCCGCCACAGCGGCGGCTGTCGCGCATCGTGGCCGACAACGTCGAGCGACTCAAGCGCATCGTCGATGACGTGCTGGCGGTGGCGCCCGGCGCGGCGGTGCCGACAACGGCGATCGATGCCCGGGCCGAGGTGGCGCAGGTGATCGACGAGTGGCGGCGGTCCGGCGGGCCCGCATTACGGGCCGCTGAACGCCTGGCGGTCGACCTGCCGGCCACGGCGCTGCGGGTTCAGTTCGATGCCGAGCACCTGCGGCGGGTGCTGGTCAACCTGCTCGACAACGCCAGCCGCCACGCCAGCAATCAGGCCGGTGCGGTGCAGGTGCGGCTGGCGCCCGGGCCGGCCACCGGCCAAGTGACGCTGACGGTGGCCAGCGACGGCGCGCCGATCCCGCACGACGTCGAGCACCGATTGTTCGAGCCGTTCTTCTCCACCCGCAGCCGGGGCAGTGGCCTCGGCCTGTATATTTGCCGCGAACTCTGCGAGCGGCATGGCGCGAGCATCGACTTTCACCCCGCGCCGGCCTCGGCCCGCCACCGCAACGTGTTTGGTGTCGCGATGCGCCAAACCGCCCCCGGCTGACCCACCGGTCGCCCACCCGCGAAGCCACCTGCCACGATGACCACGACGTACAGCCTGCTGGTAGTCGACGACGAGCCCGACCTGCGCACGCTCTACGAGCTGACGCTGCTGCGCGAGGGCTACGACGTCGACAGCGCCGGATCGGTCGAGGAGGCGTGGGCGCGGCTGGCTGAGCGCAACTACAACGCGGTCATCACCGACCTGCGCCTGCCCGACGGCAACGGCCTCGACTTGCTGCGCCGGCTGGACGCCGCCGGGCGGCCCGAAAAGACCATCGTCATCACCGCCTATGGCTCGGCCGAAAACGCGGTCGAAGCGCTGAAGGCCGGCGCCTTCGACTATTTGACCAAGCCGGTCGACCTGCGGCAGTTTCGCAGCGTGGTGGCGTCGGCGCTGGGGCGCAGCCCGGCGGCGGCGGTGGTGCCGTCGGCCAAGGCGGCCAGCGCTCGCGGCGGCGCGGGCCGCCAAGCCGCGGCCGTGCCGGCGACCGCCGCGGCGACCGAGCGGGTCCCCGGCGGTTCAGGCGCCTCAGGCGATCCGGCGGCAACGCTGCACCCGGCGCTGCAGCGCATGGCCGGCGCCTCGCCCGCCATGCAACAGGTGCGCTCGCTGATCGAACGTGTCGCCCGCGGCATGGCCCCGGTGATGGTGCAAGGCGAATCGGGCACCGGCAAGGAACTGGTGGCGCGGGCACTGCACGAGGTGAGCAGCCGCGCCGAGCAGCCCTTCATCGCGGTGAACTGCGGCGCCATCCCCGAGCAGTTGCTCGAAGCCGAGTTTTTCGGTTACCGCAAGGGCGCGTTCACCGGCGCCAACGAGGACCGCGCCGGTTTCTTCCAGGCCGCGCAGGGCGGTACGCTGTTCCTCGACGAGATCGGCGACCTGCCGCTGGCCATGCAGAGCAAGCTGCTGCGGGCGATCCAGGAACGCTCGGTGCGCCAGATCGGCGCGGTGGTCGAAGTGCCGGTGAACGTGCGCATCGTCAGCGCCACCCACAAGGACCTGGCCGTGGAGGTGAGTGAAGGCCGCTTCCGCCAAGACCTCTACTACCGCCTCAACGTGATCCAGGTGCGCATGCCGCCGCTGCGCGAGCGGGTCGACGACTTGGGCGTGATCTGCGCGGCCGTGCTGCAGCGCATCGCCCGCGATGCCGGCGTGGCGCCCGCGCCGCGGCTGGCGCCGGCCGCGTTGGCGCATTTGTCGCACTATGGATTTCCCGGCAACGTGCGCGAACTCGAGAACCTGCTGTACCGCGCCGTCACGCTGGCCGGCGCCGAGGTGATCGAACGCGACGACCTGGGCCTCGGCGACGAGGCCTTCATCGACAGCGAATGGCAAGCGCTGGACCCGATCGATGGCGGGCTGCCGACGCCCCCGGCGGTAGAGCAGCGGGTCTTGCCGCGCGACCTGGTCGACTTTCTCGACACCACCGAGCGCGACGTCATCGTGCGTGCGCTGGCCCTGCACCGCAACAACCGCACGGCTGCCGGCAGCGCGCTGGGCTTGTCGCTGCGACAGATGCGCTACCGCATGGCGCGCTTGGGCATCAACCCCGGCGAGCATGGGCCCGAGTGAGGCGGCGCCGCCGGGCCGGTTGAATCGTCACGCCGATCACGCCCGGCGTTGGCGCCAGGGCTGGTGGTCGGGCGCCCGCCGCTGCACCTCGCCCAACTGCGGGCCGCGGCCGGCGGGCGTGGCGGTCGACCTGGTCGTGCTGCATTCCATCAGCCTGCCGCCGGGGGTGTACGGCGGCGATGCGGTGCAGCGGCTCTTCACCAACCGGCTGGACTGGTCGGCGCATCCCAGCTTCGACGCCATCCGCGGGCTGCAGGTCTCGGCGCACTTCGTGGTGCGCCGCGATGGCGCTGTGATCCAGTTCGTCAGCGGCGACCAGCGTGCCTGGCATGCCGGTGCATCACAGTGGCGCGGCCGCGAGCACTGCAATGACTTCTCCATCGGCATCGAGCTGGAAGGTCTAGAGGGCACGACTTTCGAGGCGCCGCAGTACACCGCCTTGACCACCCTGCTGCAGGCCCTGTTGCGCCGCTACCCGCTGCGCGAGATCGCCGGCCATGAACATGTGGCGCCCGGCCGCAAGCAAGACCCCGGCCCCGGTTTCGACTGGCGCCGGCTGGCGGCGATGCCGGGCTTTCCGCCGGCGCTGCAAACACCGGCTTGAGCCAGCAGCGGCGCGGCCTGGCGGGCAGAAATCGCCTGCAAGGCCCACCCATCTTCGGCACCCGGCCTCAGGGATCAATGCCCGCGCGGCCCGCCGTGTGATGAGCCTGAGGCGAGCGCCCACCGGGGTGTCGAACAGGCCTGGCTTGGGCGACTGTCGGGGCGGCTGTCGGCCAACTGCAACGCGGCGTAAGTACGCTACCGGTAGTGCTTGAAGGAGCTCTGGGCGCTAGATATAGTGGTTCCTCGTGCTACTCTTCAGCCCTTGGGTCGCTGGAAAACGAGCACGGTTACGCCGTGTTTCCAAGCTCCAGCCAGCATCCAGCGACAGACCGTGACCACGCCCGACGTGTCTCGCCGGGCCTGCCAGCCTGAGCCGTTGCCGCAAACCCCGTCCGGGGGTGGCTGGCGCTGCAGAAGGTGTGGCCCACCCGTGACCGAATTGATCGAATCGGCGGCGCCCAGCCGCCGCCCCACACAAGAAGGAAACCCATGCAAACCATCGCATCCAGCCAGCCAGCGGCGTCGATCACGTCGCGCCAGCCCAGCACCGTCGGCGCCACCGCGTCGGCCTACGCCGGCTACCAGACCATCCGGCGCAACGGTTCGGTCGTCGCCTTCGAGCCGAGCAAGATCGCCGTGGCGCTGATGAAGGCCTTCCTGGCGGTGCATGGCACGCAGGGCGCCGCGTCGGCCAGCGTGCGTGAAACGGTCGATGCGCTGACCGAGAGCGTGGTCCGCGCGCTGCTGCGCTCGCGCCCGGGGGGTGGCACCTTCCACATCGAGGATGTGCAGGACCAGGTTGAGCTGGGCCTGATGCGCGGCAGCCACCACGAAGTGGCCCGTGCCTACGTGCTGTACCGCGAGCGCCGCAGCCAGGAGCGTCTGCGCCAGGGCCAGGCCGCCGCGCCGCAAGACCCGGTGCTGCACGTTACGGATCGCGGTCAGAGCCGGCCGCTGGACTTCGCCGCACTGCGCGGGCTGATCGAATCGGCTTGCGAAGGCCTGGGTGCCGACGTGCGCGCCGAGCCCATCCTGGTCGAGACCCGCCGCAACTTGTACGACGGCGTGCCGATCGACGAGGTGCACAAGGCCGCCATCCTGGCCGCGCGCACGCTGATCGAAAAAGACCCGGCCTACACCCGCGCCACCGCCCGCCTGCTGCTGCACACCATCCGCAAGGAAATCATCGGCGAAGAGTTGCTGCACGCCGAGATGCACACCCGCTACGCCGAGTACTTCCCGACCTTCATTAGGAAGGGCGTGCAGGCCGAGTTGCTCGACGAGAAGCTGATGCAGTACGACCTGGTCAAGCTGGGCGCTGCGCTCAAGGCCGACCGCGACCTGCAGTTCGACTACCTTGGGCTGCAAACGCTGTATGACCGCTACTTCCTGCACATGGACGAAGTGCGCATCGAGATGCCGCAGGCTTTCTATAAGCGTGTGGCCATGGGCCTGGCGCTGAACGAGATCGACCGCGAGGCGCGCGCGATCGAGTTCTACGAGGTGTTGTCCAGTTTCGACTTCATGAGCTCGACGCCGACGCTGTTCAACGCCGGCACGCGCCGCTCGCAGCTTTCGAGTTGCTATCTGACCACCGTGGCCGAGGACCTTGATGGCATCTACGAAGCCCTGAAAGAGAACGCACTGCTGTCCAA
>JAYVDE010000163.1:0-6989 GCA_043749575.1 Burkholderiaceae bacterium
CGATCTCGATCCGACCGCAGGTGAGCACGCCACCGCTGATGTAGTTGCCCGAAACCAGCGACGCGTTGCCCAGCACCGATCCATCACCCACGGACACCATGTAGGGATCGTCGATGATGCCGCCCAACGCCACATCGCGCCCGATGCGCGCCCCGAACAAGGCCTCAACGACCGGCTTCAGGAACACCGGAGTCCAGGGACGCAGCGCGGATTGCCCCAGCCGATAGACGATGGTGACCAGCTTCCAGCGCGTGAACACAGGCGAGTCCATGCCATAGCGCCCCGGCGGAATGGGCTGAACCCGTAGCAAGACGCGAACGAGCACTGCCGACAGCAGGCCATACAACAACAGTGCGAGAAAGAAGTCCGCCAGCACGTGATAGTCGGAAAATAGCACCCTGGACCAGGGCAATAGCAAGATCACGCCCATGATGCTGGCGGCCATAATCAGACTGATCGCCACGCCAGAGAGCAAATAGTCTGTCAATGTTGCCTTCACCTCAGCACCTCCTCACAAAGTCGCGGCAACCCCTGCCTGCGTATGGTGGTTTTGAGCATAGCCTACCGCTTGCTGCCCATGAGTTGCCCGCTGTGCCGACACGAAGGGCAGCTGGCTCCTGCCGGTCTGCGGCGAATCGCCTGCAAGGCTGTCAATGACCGAGCCCGTCGCTATCCTGACCGGCATCGCCAAGTCCTATCAGATGGACGCGGTGCAAGTGCCGGTGCTTCAGGACATCACCCTGCTGGTCCGTCCCGCGCTTTTCACCGTGCTGCTCGGCCCATCCGGCAGCGGCAAGACGACCCTCTTGAACCTCATTGGCTGCATCGATCAGCCCGACACGGGAAGCGTCGTCGTCGCAGGTACCGCGGTCAATAAACTCAACGACGACGAACTGTCGGATTTTCGATCCCAGAATATCGGCTTCGTGTTCCAGAACTTCAACCTCATTCCCGTCCTGACCGCCTACGAGAACATCGAGTACCCGCTGGTGCTGGCAGGTATTGCTCCTAAGGAGCGCAATCGCCGCGTGACCCGCCTACTTGAGGCCGTCGGCCTCAGTGACCGAGCGCGTAACCTGCCTGGCCAGCTCTCGGGCGGGCAGCGCCAGCGGGTGGCCATTGCCAGGGCGCTGGTGCGCAAGCCCAAGCTGGTGATCGCCGACGAACCCACTGCCAACCTCGACAGCCAGACCGGCGCGGCAATCCTGTCCTTGATGCGGCACATGCAACGCCGCTACCAGATCACCTTTCTATTCTCCTCACATGACCGCAACCTAATCGGCGTGGCCGATGACCTGATCACGCTGCGCGACGGCGTGATCCAGTCGATACGCCGCAAGCCCGCAGCGCCGGAGACGGCCATCACCATGGCCGACACCCAGCCGGACGACCTTCAATGACGCTGTCACTGGCGCTGCGAAACCTGTTGCGCAACAGGCGGCGCTCGGTGGCGACGTTGCTGGCCTTGGCCATCGGCATCTCGTCCTTGCTGCTGTTCGGCGGCTACAGCGCCGACATCCGCTACGGCATGCTCACCGGCTATGTGCGCAGCGGCGGCCACCTGCAGATCCAGCACCGAGACTTCTTCCTGTACGGCAATGGCAACCCGACGGCCTATGCCATCCGCGACTACGACCGCATCCTCGCCGCCATTCGAGACGATCCCGAGCTGGCGAAGGTGGTCAAGGTGGCGTCGCCAACGCTGCTGTTCGGCGGCATCGCGGGCAACTACGACGAGGGTGTCTCGCGCACGGTGATGGGCACCGGCTTCGTCGCAGCGGATGTCAATCAAATGCGCCGGTGGAACGAATTCGACACGCCCCAGGCGGCGCTGCACTTCCCGCTCGAAGGCGCGGCAGCCGACGCTGCCATCGTTGGCTTGGGCGTGGCCCGGGTGCTGCGGCTGTGCGAGGCATTGAACATCACCAACTGCCCACGACCAGAGGTGGAGCGCTCGACCGGCGGGCCGGCATTGCCCGATGACATCGCGGCGCTGGCCTCAGGCGAGCAGGCAGCGGGCCCTGCGTCGGCCAGCGCAGCAACCCAAGGGGCCGGCAAAGCGCGGATCGAATTGCTGGCCGGTCATGGCCGGGGATCACCCAACGTGGCCGCGCTGAACGTGGTGGCGGCCGAAGACCAGGGCCTGAAGGAACTGGACGAGATCACGGTGATCGTGCACCTCAAGCAGGCGCAGCAATTGGTGTTCAGCCGCTCGGCGCCGAGGGCAACCTCGATCATGGTGCAGTTGGCACGCACCGATCAAATACTGCCGGCGACCGAACAGTTGCGGGCGCTGCTGGCGCGTGTGGCATCCGACCAAACTCTGTCCGTGATCGACTTCGAGACGCTGAACCCCTTTTACACCCAGACCATGGGCTTGTTCGACACCATCTTCGGTTTCATCTTCGCGCTGATCGGCGGCATCGTGCTGTTCACTGTCAGCAACACGATGAACGCGGCGGTGGTCGAACGCACGACCGAGATCGGCACCTTGCGGTCGATCGGCCTTCGGCAGAGCGGCATTCGCCGGCTGTTCGTGATGGAGGGCTTCCTGCTCAGCACCACCGGCGCCGTGGTCGGCGTGCTCAGCGCACTGGTCATCTCGTTGATCGTCAACCGGTCCGGCCTGACCTGGCTGCCACCGGGCAGCTCGGAAGCCTTGCCGTTGACGGTGCGGGTCTGGGGCGAAACGCGCATGATCGCGGGCACGGCCATCGGGCTGATCGTGATTGGTGCGGCATCCGCCTGGTGGCCGGCCTACCGCGCCGCCCGTTTGAAGATCGTTGACGCGTTGAGGCACGCCTGATGTTGAATCGAAATCAGTTCTTGCGGTTTGCAGTGGGCTGCTGGGCGCTGAGTCCGTTGGCGAGCGGCGTGGCATGGGCGGCCCCGGACGCACAGGCGATCCTGGCGGCCAGCGATGCCGTGCGCAACCCAGGCCAGCCGTTTCGAGTGACGGTTGCCCTGACCGAGTACGACAAGGGTCAGCAAACCGACAACAGCAGTCTGACAAGCTATTCCCGCGTCATTGACAACAGCGGCCAGTTCGCCAGCCTGGTCCGCTTCGTGCAGCCTGCGCGGGATGCGGGCAAGCTGATGCTCAAGAACGGCAACGACCTGTGGTTCTATGACCCTGCCACCAAGGCCAGCGTGCGCATCTCGCCGCAGCAACGCCTGATGGGAGACGCCGCCAACGGGGACGTGATCACCGTCAACTTCGCGCGCGACTACAAGGCCACGCTGGACGCCGAGGAGACCGTGACCGATGGCGAACGCAAACCGCGCCGCGCCTACAAGCTGGCGCTGGCCGCCACCAACGACGACGCTACCTATGCTGCCATCGAGCTGTGGGTGGATACCGGCAGCAACTGGCCGATCAAGGCGCGCTTTCTGGCCGATTCCGGCCGCCTGTTGAAGACTGCCTACTATCGCCGCTTCCAAAACCAGTTGGGGGCCGAGCGACCGACCGAGACCGTCATCATCGACGGCCTCAATCCGCAATCGGTGACCATCGTCCGCTTGTCCGAGTTCGTGGCCCGCAACATACCGACATCCTGGTTCCAACGGGATTTCCTGCCGCGGTTTCAAGGGGAGTGACCGTTGTGATGCAATTTCCAAGCCGATGGGCCCTGGCGGTTTGTCTTGCCGTGGCCTTGTCGCCAGCGGCGGCCGCGGACGACAGCGACGCGCTGGCGCTCGAGGCCGCGCCCCAGGCCGCCGCCAAGCCAGCGGCCGAGAAGGCCTTGCGGCTCTATGTTGAAGGCGCAGCCGGCCGCATCGCCCAACGCTACGGCCTGCCCGACCTCGACGTTCGGCGCCTGTCGCTGGACTTGAACTGGTCGACCCGCTTGTCGGATCGGTGGCGTTTCGTCCTCTCGGACCGGCTGGATGCGATCCACCCCACCGATGGCGACACGCCTGCCACGCTGAACAGCTTGCGCGAAGCCTATGCCAGCTGGCAGGACGAAGCCGGCCAGGACATCGCCGAGTTCGGACGCATCAAGCTGCGCACCGGCCCGGCCTACGGCTTCAACCCCACCGACTACTTCCGCGACGGCGCGCTGCGCGCGACCACCACGGCTGACCCTTTCGCGCTGCGCGAGAACCGGCTGGGCACCGTGGTGGCGCGCTACCAACGCCTGTGGGCGGGTGGTGGTGTCTCGCTGGCGCTGGCGCCCAAGCTGGTGAGTGCGCCCAGCCACAGCAGTCTCAGCCTGGACCTCGGCGCGACCAACAAGCGCCATCGGGGCGTGGCGACCTGGAGCGCGCAGTTTTCCGACCAATTGAGCGGCCAGGTGCTGGCCTATGCCGATCAAGACCGGGGCGCGCAACTGGGCGGCAGCCTGACGGCGCTGCTGTCGACCGCCCTGGTGGGCCATCTCGAAATTTCGCGCGGGCGCGACGACGACCTGTTCAGCGCCAACGTCCTCGGCATGCCCAGGCAGACGACGCGAAACCGGCTGTCGGCGGGCGCGACCTACACCACCACCACCCGGCTGGCCTTGACGGCCGAATACGAATACAACGGCTTTGCGCCCGACCAAGCCACCTGGAACGCCGGCAGCGCTGCCGGCCTGCCCGCCTTTGGCAGCTACTTGCAGGCGGTACAGGCACGGCAGGACATCGCCTCGCGCACGGCCTGGATGCTCTACGCCACGCAGAAGAGCGCGTTCTGGAAGAGCCTGGACCTGACGGCCTTCCTGCGCCTCAACGCCGAGGACAACAGCCGCATTGCTTGGCTGGAAATGCGCTACCACTGGCCCCAGGCCGATGCCGCGCTGCAGTGGCAGGCCAATGCCGGGAAGCCCGCCAGTGAGTACGGCCTGGTGCCCTATCGGCAGTTGGTGCAGGTGCTGGGCACCTGGTACTTCTGATCCAAAGATGCTTGCCGGCTTGCCGGCCGGCAAATCCTTCGCCAGGCACTCACGAGCCCGCAGGGGCTCGTTCGGTGCCGGCTCAGTGGGCCCGCACTTTGGCGACCGCCAGGTCGAACGACTCCCTGATCGACGGTGTCGGGGTCAACAGAGGCTGGATCCGCCGCGCCGCATCGCTTGCAGCGCCGCTGGCCAGCAACTGCTGGCAGGCCGCTCGAATGGCGGCCGCGCTGATGCGGTCCGCCCTGAGGGTTTGGCCGGCACCGGCCGCCACGATCGGGGTCATGTTCAGAAACTGATCCAGGTTGCTGGCCAGCCCCAGCACCGGCACGCCGGCGGCCAGCGCCTGCTGCGCCGCGAGGCTGCCGCCGTTGCAGATCACCAAGCGGGCCCGTGCCGCGGCCGCGTCACCGGGCAGGTATGCCGCCAGCCGCGCATTGGCCGGTGGCCGCTCAGGCAGCGCGGCGCCCGCCGTGGACGCCAGCACCCGCACCGGCAGGCCGTCCAGCGCCTGCAGCACCAGGTTCAACAGCGCCGCCGAACCGGAACTGCCCAGCGTCACGTACACCGTGGCGTGCTGCGCGGGCACCGCTTCGTCCCACCAGGGCGGCAAGTCCACCTCGGGTGACCACATCAAGGGCCCGATGAAGCTGTGGTGGCCGGACGCGTCGTCGACGGGATAGAGCGCCGCCAGATCGGGCACCAGGTGGTGATCGGCATCGGTGTAGACACGTCGCAAGTCCCGGCCCAGCGATGGCAGGCCGTGACGGGCCCGCAGCTGGTTCATCGGCCGGCCATGCAGCGCAAACGCGAGCGGCCGGAAGGCGGCGAACAAGGCCGACGCCACCGGCAAGGGCAGCCAGCGTGTCATCGGCAGCACCGGCATGGGGAAGCCGCCGCGGGCGCGATAGTGCGGGCTCCAGTAGGCGTTGGCGATCGTCAGGTAGGGCACATGGGCCAGACGGGCGCTGACCGACAGCGAGAGGCGGAAATCGCCGACCACGATGTCGGGTTTGAAGGCCTCGATCAAAACGCTGTCTTCGGCCACATAAGCCTCCAGCGTCGCCAGGTCGTAGACCGGCGCGCCTTGGGCCAGCGCATGGTTGAACTGCGCCGAGGGAATGCTGTGCAGGTCGGCGCGCTGCCAGGGGCCGCATGATGCAAAGGCTGCGTACCGGGGATCGCAGGCCAGCATCACCTCGTAACGTGCGGGATCGAGCGCCCGGGCCAGCGCGATGGGCCGCGCCACATGCGCCAGCGTCACCGCTTCGGCCATCAACAGCACCCGCAGACGATCACCTGACATGCTGGCTGGCTCCTGGATAGCTGCGCGTAAGGGGATGACGGCCTGAGCCTTGCCAGCTGACCAAACCGCCCGATCCAACGTCGCAAGGTCGCAAGGTCGACGTGAAGGCGCTGGCGCCTATTTGATCGACAAACTGATCGACAGACGCCGCATCAGGTCGTAGAGCGTCGGCCGGCTCACGCCCAGCAACTCGGCAGCCTTCTGGATGTTGCTGTTGGTCCGGCCCATCGCCGCCAGCACCGCCTGGCGCTCGGCGGTCTCGCGCACGGCGCGCAGGTCGAGATCGCTGGTGGCGGCCCCCGCGGTGTGCTCGGCGCCGACCTCGTCGTCGGCCGGCTTGGGCAGCCCGAGATCCTCGCAGCCCACGCGGTTGCCGTCGGCCATGATGACGGCGCGGCGCACCGCACTCAACAACTGCCGCACATTACCCGACCAGACGTGGCCCTCGATGGCGCGCAAGGCTTCTTCAGTGAAGGCCAGCGAGCCGCGCTTCTGGTCTTGCGCAAAACGCCGCAGGAACGAATGTGCCAGCAGCACCGCGTCACCGGTGCGCGCCCGCAGCGCCGGGATCTCGACAACGATCTCGGCCAAGCGGTAGAACAAATCCTCGCGGAAGCGACCTTCGGCGATCTGCGCCTTCAGATCCTGGTGGGTGGCACAGACCACCCGCACATCGACCGGTATCTCTTGGCGCCCGCCCAGCCGCTCGACCTTGCGTTCCTGCAGGAAGCGCAGCAGCTTGGATTGCAGCGCCAGCGGCAGATCGCCGATCTCGTCGAGCATCAGCGTGCCGCCGTTGGCGGTTTCGA
>JAYVDE010000164.1:0-17420 GCA_043749575.1 Burkholderiaceae bacterium
GCGCAGTTCAGCCGGGTCGAGCTTCATCTTGCGCGCGGCGGCGTCCATCAGCCGCTCGGTCAGGTAGATCGCCTCGGGCCGGCCGGCGCCGCGGTAGGCCCCGGTCGGCGTGGTGTTGGTCATCACCGCGCTGAAGTGCTCGTCGATCAGCGGGATGTGGTAAATGCTGGTCGACACCCAGGGCCCGATCAGGCACTGGATGGCGACGCCGGTGGCGGTGGCGTAGGCACCGACGTTGGCGATGCCGCGCACCCGCAGCGCAAGCACTTTGCCGTCGGCGTCCAGCGCCAGCTCGGCCCGGCTGATCACGTCACGGCCGTGCACCGCGCCGAGAAACTCTTCGATCCGGTCGGCACGCCACTTCACCGGGCGCTTGAGCTGCCAGGCGGCAAAGCCCACCGCGATGTCCTCGGGGTAGATGCCGGTCTTCATGCCGAAGCCGCCACCCACGTCACCCACCAACACCCGCACCTTGTCGACGCTGAGGCCGGGGATGGCGTCGACCAGGCCACCGCGCACGGCGGTGGGCATCTGGCTGGACAAGCGCACCACCAGCCGGCCGGCATCGGGGCCATCGGCCGGCACCTGGGCCGACACCGTGCGCGGCTCGATCGGGCTGGGCGCCAGGCGCTGGTTGTCGACGTCGACCAACACGGTGTGTGCGGCAGCCGCAAACGCCGCCGCCGTGGCCGCCGCATCGCCATGGCGCATGGCCGCAGAGATGTTGTCGGGGGCCTCGTCGCACAGCACCGGGGCGCCCGGCAGCATGGCCGAGAACGCGTTCACCACCGCTGGCAACTCGTCGTAGTCGACATTGATCGCGTCGGCCGCGGCGCGGGCCTGCTCTATCGATTCAGCCACCACCGCCGCCACCGCCTCGCCGACGAAGCGCACACGCTCGTGGGCCATCGCGCGGCGCGGTGCCGTGGCACCCGGCGTGCCATCGGGCCGCGGGAACGGCACCCCGGCCATCGCCTTGACACCCGCGGCGACCAACTCGGCCCCGGTGTAGATGGCGACCACGCCCGGCATCGCGCGGGCCTCAGCGGCGTCGATACCGGTGATGTGGGCGTGGGCATAGGCACTGCGCAGAAAGACCAGGTGCAACTGGCCGGGCAGGGTCACGTCGTCGGTGTACTGGCCCAGGCCGCGCACCAGCGCGGGGTCTTCGATGCGGCGGACCGATTGGCCGCTGCCAAATCTACCAACATCACGGCCAAGGTCACGCCCCACCTCACGGCCAGCGTCCAGCGGCGCGCTCATGCCTGCGCCCCGGCCATCGCCACGCCGGCCTGCTTGACCGCGGCCACGATGTTGACGTAACCCGTGCAACGGCAGAGGTTGCCTTCCAGCGCCTCGGCGATTTCGGCGTCGCTGGGCTGGGCGTTGTTGGCCAGCAGGCAGGCGCCGGTCATCATCATGCCGGGGGTGCAAAAGCCGCATTGCAGGCCGTGGCAGTCCATGAAGGCCTGCTGCAGCGGGTGCAGCTGCTCGCCCTTGGCAAGCCCTTCGACGGTGGTGATGCGTTGGCCTTGCAGTTGCACGGCCAGCACGCTGCAGCTCTTGACGGCGGCGCCGTCGACCAGCACGGTGCAGGCGCCGCACTGGGCGGTGTCGCAGCCGGCGTGGGTGCCGGTCAGCGCCAGCGGGCCACGCAGCAGGTCGATCAACAAGGTGGTGGGGCTCACCTGGGTGGTCACGGCTTGGCCGTTGACCTCGAGGTTCAGGGGGATCATGGGGGTCGTCTCCGGGCGCTGTGTTGGCGCGGCCGATGTTAGCGGCAAGCAGCGGGCGGCAAGCGGGCGGCAAGCGGGCGGCATTGCGGTCGGCGTTACGGGCGGGCGGGTGGCCGACCCCGGTGCACCCCGCCTGCGTCCGCCGCGCCAGACCGGCGCGCCGCCGCAGCACAGCACAGGCTCAGATTCGCCGGCTGTACGACCTGATGGCTGCGCCCAACAGCGCGACCACCCCCAGCCCACCCAGCAGCCAGTAACGGTTGTCGCGCAGAAAAACGATGAGTTCCTTGGGCAGCCGGCGAAGCAGGTTGTCGTCGCTGTAGCCCCTGCGCAGGATGTCCGACTCACGATCATCGGCGCGGTAAGCGTCGCCCTTCCCGTAGGCGCTGTCCGCCCCGCCACCGGCCGGTCCGCCGGTCCACTCGCGGCGCTCGGCGGGTTGCAGCGTGGCCAGGCCATCGCGCTCCAACGTGCCGATGCCTTCAAACGACGGCGTCACGGGCCTGGCGGCAGGTTGGTCGGCGACCGGTCGCTCGGTCGCTCTGGCGCGCAAGTCTGCCAGCGCGGCAGCGGCGGCAGACGCTGATCGACGTGCGGCCGGGCGCGCCGCTTCATCCGGCCGGTCTTGCAGTTCCAGCAAAAGATCCAGGTTCTTGTTGCCGGTGGAGGTTTCGGGCTGGAGCGCCCGATCAGTCGACCGGATTCCCGGCACCGCGGGCGTCAGCGGGCGCACGACGCTCGACTCCGTGCTGCGAGCAGTCGCCAAGGGATCGGTGTCGTCGCGGTTGGTGGTCGGTGCAGCGCCCGAGCCCGCCGCAATGATCAGCAGCAGAGCAGCTACCCCTGCACCAGGTGCCGAATGCCGTGTTGCAAGTTGAGTCAATTTGTGCCCTCCCATGAAGGGGGTCGCCGCGGACTGCGATGATTTTGCATCGGGCTGCGGCCATCGAAGCCGGCCAGCCCCTGAATCGAGGGATTGGCTGCCAGTGCAGGCCGCGGCGTCCGTTCAGACCAACACTTCTACGCAGTGCGGGTGCCCCAGAAAGGCCTGCGGGCTGGCGCTCGCGCCATAGGCGCCTGATTGGAAGACGACGACCAGGTCACCGATGTCGGCTGCCGGCAGGGCCATGCGGTCGGCCAGCAGATCGAGCGGAGTGCACAAGGGGCCGACCACCGACACCAGCTCGCGTTGTGCTGCGTCGGCCCGGTTGCCGATGGTCACCGGGTAGTTCTTGCGCACCACTTGGCCGAAGTTGCCGGACGCCGCCAGGTGGTGGTGCAGGCCGCCGTCAGTCACCAAGTAGACCTGGCCGCGCGAGACCTTGCGGTCGATGATGCGGGTGACGTAGAGGCCCGCCTCGCCCACCAGGTAGCGGCCCAGTTCGATCACCAGACCAGCCTGGGGCAGATCGCGCGCCGCACGGTCGGCGATGGCCGCCAGGTTGGCGCCGCTGGGCGCCAGGTCGAGCGGGCGCTCGCCCGGAAAGTAGGGGATGCCGAAGCCACCACCCAGGTTCAGGAACTTGACCGGCGACGGCGCGGTATCGGCCAGCCGCAGCGCCAGGTCATAGCTCTTCTGCTGCGCCTCGCAGATCGACTCGGCGCGCAGGTTCTGCGAGCCGGCGAAGAGATGAAAGCCCTCGAAGTGCAGGCCCTCGCCGGCGATGCGGGCAAAGACCTCGGGCAACTGCTCGACGTCGATGCCGAACTGCTTGGGACCACCGCCCATCTTCATGCCCGAGCCCTTGAGCTCGAAGTCGGGGTTCACGCGCACTGCCACCCGCGCAGGCAGGCCCAGTGCACGCGAGGCGGCCGCCAACACCGGCAGCTCGCGCGCCGATTCAACATTGACCAGCACCCGTGACGCCACCGCCTGGCGAAGTTCCGCGTCGCGCTTGCCGGGCCCGGCAAAGCTGATCTCGGCGGAGTCGGCACCGGCGTCCAGCGCCACCTTCAACTCACCGGCGGAGGCCACGTCGATGCCATCGACCAGGCCCGCCATCAGCCCCACCACCGCCGGCATCGGGTTGGCCTTCATCGCGTAGTGCAGCTTGATCGACGCCGGCAGCGCCGCGCGCAGTTGCGCCACGCGCTGGCGCAGCAGGCCGCGGTCGAGGGCATAAAACGGCGTCTGGCCGACCCGGGCGGCCAACAGGCTGAGGCGTTCGCCGCCGACTACCAGCTCACCATCACGGACCGCGAACTGGGTCATGGGCGGGTGCACCGGCATGGCACGCGCGGCCGCTGCGCCGGGCTCGGTCAGCCCAGTCGCTGCAGGCTGCGCACTGCGCAAATCGCCCGTGGGGTGGCCCGTCGGGATCACGGCGCCACCGCCACCGGTGCAGCAGCCGAGCGGCCGATCGCCCGGTAGTCGATGCCGAAAGCGCGCATCAGCACCGGGTCGAAGAGGTTGCGGCCGTCGAGCACCAGCGGCTGCTTGAGCTTGGCCTTGATCAGGTCGAAATCGGGGTTGCGGAACTCCTTCCATTCGGTGGCGATCAGCAGCGCGTCAGCGCCCTCCAGCGCCGCCGTCTGGTGGTCGACGAAGGTCAAGCCCGGCGTGTCGACCAGCACCCGCCGCGCCTCGGGCATGGCCACCGGGTCGTAGGCTTGCACCCGGGCGCCGCGACGCGACAACTCGGCCACGATCACCCGGGCCGGCGCTTCACGCATGTCGTCGGTATTGGGTTTGAAGGCCAGGCCCCACAGTGCAAAAGTGCGGCCGGACAAATCGTCGCCGAAACGCTCGACCACGCGGTCGACCAGCAGGTGCTTCTGGCGTTCGTTGGCCTGCTCCACCGCTTGCAGCACGCCCAATTCCAGCCCGATGTCCTGGCCGGCGCGGATCAGCGCCTTCACATCCTTGGGGAAGCAAGAGCCGCCGTAGCCGGTGCCGGCATACAAGTAATGGGTGCCGATGCGCGGGTCGCTGCCGATGCCCGAGCGCACCAGTTCGATGTCAGCGCCCACCCGCTCGGCCAACAGCGCCAGTTCGTTCATGAAGCTGATCCGTGTCGCCAGCATCGCGTTGGCGGCGTACTTGGTCAGCTCGGCGCTGCGCAGATCCATTACCAGCAGCTTGTCGCGGTTGCGCATGAACGGGGCGTAGACCGACCGCATCAACAGCGTGGCACGCTCGTCTTCACTGCCGATGACGATGCGGTCGGGCTTCATGAAGTCTTCGATCGCCGCGCCTTCTTTGAGAAATTCGGGGTTGCTGACCACCGCAAATTCCATCGCCAGGCCGCGCTCGGCCAGCACCGCCACCACCGTGGCCCGCACCTTGTCGGCCGTGCCCACCGGCACCGTGCTCTTGTCGACGATGACCTTGTAGTCGGTCATGTGCTGGCCGATGTTGCGCGCCGCCGCCAGCACGTACTGCATGTCGGCCGAGCCGTCCTCGTCGGGTGGCGTGCCCACACCGATGAACTGCAGCGTGCCGTGGCCCACCGCCGCAGCCACATCGGTAGTGAACTGCAGCCGGCCCGCGGCTGCGTTGCGGGCGATGATCGCGTCGAGCCCCGGCTCGTGGATCGGCACCTCGCCACGCTTGAGCATGTCAATCTTGCGTGCATCGATGTCCAGGCACACCACGTGGTTGCCCATCTCAGACAAACAGGCGCCTGTGACCAAACCCACATAACCCGCACCGATGACCGTGATCTTCATGAACTTAATCTCCTGCGCCGATGGCAGGGCATCGGCATATCAACGAATTTTGACCTGCGGCGCGGCTTGCAGCGCACCCCGCTTGCTTGGGGCGGCGGCGCACAACCTGGCCTGCAAGGCCATCACCACCCTGGGCCGCCGACCGCCGACCGCCGACCCATACGCTGGCTCAGCCCTTGTCCGCAGTCAAGGCCCGTTCGGCGATCTGCGTGGCCAGCAGCTTGCGGTCGATCTTGCCGTTCGGGTTGCGCGGCAGCGGCCCGACCACTGATTCGACCCTGTGAGGCACCATGTAAGCCGGCATGCGCCGCTTGCATTCGGCCAGCAATGAGGTGACATCCACCGCATCAACACCTGCCGGCGGCGTGGCAATCACCTGGATCGATTGGCCCAGCACCGGATGGTCGACCCCAAACGCCGCGCATTCACCGACCAGCCGGGTGGCGTACAACACCTCTTCCACCTCGGTCGGACTGACGCGGTAGCCCGAGGTTTTCATCATGTCGTCACGCCGGCCGACGAAGTACAGAAAGCCCTCGGCATCGCGGCGCACCGTGTCGCCCGAAAACACCGCGTACTCAGGCAGTTGCAGACCGGCCTCGCGGCCGCCGACGCCCGCGGGCAGCAGTTTGTAGCGCTCAGCCGTTTTTTCGGCGTCGTTCCAGTAGCCCTGGCCGACCAGGGCACCGCGATGCACCAGTTCGCCGGGCTCGTCGGCGGCGCATTCGGTACCGTCCTCGCGCAGCACCAGGATCTCGGCATTCGGAATCGCCTTGCCGATCGAATCGGGCCGACGGTCGACCTCCTCGGGCGGCAGGTAGGTCGAGCGAAAGGCCTCGGTCAGGCCATACATCAGGAAGGGCTTGGCCTGGGGCGCCCGCGCCCGCAGGGCATCCAGTGTGTCGCGTGGCATGCGCCCGCCCGTGTTGGCGAAATAACGCAGGTGTTCGCCGATCTCGGCCGGCCAGTCCAGCTGGGTCAGCTGGATGTAGAGCGGCGGCACGGCGGTCAGGCCGGTCACTTTCTCGCGCGCCATCGCCTTGAGCACGTCGCGCGGCATCAAGTAGTTCAGCAGCACTACCCGGGCGCCGACGTGGAAAGCGGTGGTCAATTGGCTGAAGCCGGCGTCGAAGCTCAGCGGCAACGCCGCCAGCAAGGTGTCGTCTGCGGTATTGCCCAGGTAGCTGGCCACGCTCTTGGCACCGGCCACCATGTTGCGATGGCTCAACACCACGCCCTTGGGGCGACCGGTGGAGCCGCTGGTGTAGAGGATGGCGGCGATGTCGGTGTCGATCACTCGGTGGCCGGGCTCCGGCGGCGCGCTGAGCAAGTCCGACCAGAGATGGCGCGACACCCCGGCCGGCAGCGCCACGGGCCGCGGCTCGACATCTGTCAGCACGACATGGCGCAACCCGGTGCAGCGTGCCAGCACCAGTCCGAGCAGCGCCAGCCGATCAGGTGAGGTGACCAACACCCGGACGTCGCAGTCTTGCAGGATAAAGGCCACCTGGTCGGCCTTGAGCAAGGGGTTGAGCGGCACCATCGCCGCGCCGGCGGCAGTGGCGCCGAAGCTGGCGATCACCGTCTCGATCCGCTTGTCCAGGTAGACCGCCACCCGGTCCGAGCGCTGCACTCCCAGCGCCAGACAGCCCGAGCAGAAGCCCTGCAATGCCGCTGCAATCTCGGTATAGCTCCAGTGACTGGTGCCGGCAGTAAGTGCCGTGCGTGCGGGCTCGCGCCAGGCGGCAACCATGATCAATTCGTGAAGCAAAGTGGAATCCATCATCAGCGACATCGAGGTTGACTGAGCAAACCCAAGGCCAGCTGCGCAGCAGCGCCCGACCTCGGTTTCAAGGCAAGCAATGTAAGTCAGGACAGCCGTTCATCGGCCGAGTGGGCTCGGTGCTGGCTGGGCCAGGTGCTGAAGGATCCGTGCCGAGCGCGAAGTCGCGCACGGTTTTCATCCGGCATCCGACCATGGGCCTGTGCCTAGAATGATCGTCGCAGTAGGTATGTTTGCCAACCTTCAGTCTCTTGAACATGGCCGATGAAGTGATCGACTTGCTGCCAGCTGTGCTTGATGGCTGCGACCAAGGCAATTTGCTCGCTGGCGACCTTCAGCTGGCAAGTCGTTGGATCGGTGACGATGCGGGTCAGCTGTTGGCATTGCTTGCCGTAATGGAGCGTCGCTTCGGCGTTCAGTTCGGCAGCCACGAGTTGCAGGCCGGTGCAGTGACCACGGTCGACTCCATGGGCGACACCATGGTCGACACCATCATCAGCCGTCTGACGTGAAAGCCGTTGGCGATGCCGGCAGCCATGCCAAGGCCAACTGAATCTGATCGACGTCTTTTGCGGGGACCTGAATGTTTGATGGTTTGAAGAAAAGTTTGAAGAACCTGATTGCGCCCGAACAGGTGCCGCTGGCCGCCATCGACGAACGACGGCGCGACCTTGAACAAGGCCTGCCAACGCTCGATCCGGGCTGCTGGCCGGTGATAGAGGCCTGCACCACCTGGCTGACTGAGGCGCAGGATCGCTCGGCATCGGCCGACGGCGGCGTCTCGCGCGACTTCAGCCTGGTCAAGGGCTGGGCCAGCTCCTACCCCGAGACCACCGGTTACATCATCCCCACGGTCATCGAAATGGCCCGCCGCAAGCACGACGAGACGCTGCACTTGCGGGCGCGGCGCATGCTCGACTGGTGTGTTGCCATCCAGTTTACTGAAGGTGGCTTCCAGGGCGGCAAGATCGACGCCACGCCGCGGGTGCCGGTGACGTTCAATACCGGCCAGATCCTGCTTGGCCTGGCTGCAGGCAGCGCTGCGTACGGCGCACCGGCCTACCGCGATGCCATGTTGCGCGCCGCCTGCTGGCTGCGCGACACCCAGGACGCCGACGGTTGCTGGCGCCGCCACCCGACGCCGTTTGCCGCACCCGGCGAGAAAGCCTATGAGACCCATGTCGCCTGGGGCTTGTTCGAAGCCGAGCGCGTGGCACCTGGCCAGGGCTTTGGCGCGGCCGGGCTGCGCCAGGTAGCCTGGGCATTGACCAAACAGCAGGCCAATGGTTGGTTTGAGTCCAACTGCCTGTCCGACCCGGTGGTACCGCTCACCCACACCATCGGCTATGCGCTGCGCGGTGTGCTTGAGGGCCACCGGCTCTCGGGCGCGGCCGAACTGCTGGCCGCGGCGCGCCGCACTGGCGACAGCTTGTGTCAGGTGATCGCACACGACGGCCGCTTGGCCGGGCGGCTTGACAAGAATTTCCAGCCGGCCGTCGATTGGGTCTGCGTGACCGGGACGGTGCAGATTGCGCACTGCCTGCTGATGCTGCATCAAGTCACCGGCGAGGCCCGCTACCTCGACGCTGGCCGGCGCGCCAACCATTACGTGCGGCGCAGCGTCAAACTCGACGGCCCGCCCGAGGTGCGCGGCGGCGTGAAAGGCTCGTTTCCGGTCGATGGCGACTACGGCCGTTTTGAGTACCTGAACTGGGCGGCCAAGTTCTGCATTGACGCGCAATTGCTCGAAGCCGACATCGAGGGCCAGCATGCTGCTTGACGCACTGAAGCCGCCGGTCAGGGCCCTGCTTGGCGCCATTCGCCGCCGCTGGCGTGCCGCCAAACTCAAGCAATCCGAGCCCCATGTCACGCGGTCCGGGCTGGCGTCCGACCTGCGCGCATTGGGTATCGCCCCCGGCGACACGGTGTTTCTGCATTCGTCGCTGAAAAGTCTGGGTTTCGTCGAAGGCGGGCCGGACGCCGTGATCGGCGCGCTGACGGACGCACTCGGGCCCACTGGCACGCTGCTGCTGCCGACTTACTACCTGCCGGGCGGCACCATCCTGGCCACTTGCGAAATGGCCGACTATGTCTTCGATCCGCGCGTGCATGGCACCAACATGGGCGCGTTGCCAGCGGCGTTTCTGGCCACTCCGGGTGTCTGCCGTAGCGTACATCCGACCCATTCCGTGGCGGCGCTGGGGCGTCACGCACGCCATCTGACTGAGGCCCATCACCGCGCGCCATCGGTCTTTGGCGCCGGTTCACCGTGGCAGCGTTTTGCCGCCCTGCCAGCCAGCAAGGTGCTGGGGCTGGGCATTTCGATGGGGCCGGTAACTTTCTACCACCTGGTGGAAGACCAATTGGGTGCGACCTTCCCGCTACCGGTATGGCTGGAGCGAAGCTACCTGATGCCGGTGCGTGATGAGGCCGGCAGCACTTGGCAAGTGCCGGTGCGGCCCTACGACCCGGCGTTTGTCGCACGCCGCATCGACACCAAGGGCCGCGACGACTTGCGGGCCTATTTCGCTGCCGAGTTCGAGCAGGCCGGCCTCAAGCGCAACGGGCGCGTCGGCAACACCGGCACCTGGGTGATCGACGCCCAAGGTTTCCTGGCGCACCTGGAAGTGCTGGCGCAGCAGGGCATCACGATTTATGCCAGCGCTGCCGAGATGGCGGCGCGGCCGGTGCTGGACGGGTCGTCTGAGCTGGGCGCGGGTCGCTCGCCCCGTTGACATGAAAGATCTCCAAGGCCGCGTCCTTTTGGGGCTTCGTTGGCAAGCTGCCGCCAAACTGGGCAGCCAAATCATCAGTTGGAGCGTCACGATTTTCGTGATGCGCCTGCTGGGCCCCGCCGATTACGGCCTGATGGCCATGGCGACGGTGCTGGTTGGCTTCACCGGTCTGATCGCCGAAATGGGCTTGGGCTCAGCGCTGGTGCAGTCTGAGCAAATCGATGCTGCCCGCCAGCGCCAAGTTTTTGGCCTTTCGCTGCTGGTCAATAGTGGTTTGTATTTGTCACTTGCCATCGCCGCACCACTTGCCGTTGCCGCCTTCAACGAACCCCGGCTATTGCTATTGATCTTGGTGATGGGGCTGCAATTGCCACTGGCCGCGCTGACCGTCGTGCCGGAATCGATGGCCCGGCGTGAGCTGAATTTCAAGGCGCTGGGCATCATTGAGCTCGTTGTTCAAACCACGACTGTATTGACCACATTGGCGGCGGCCCTGCTCGGGCTGGGTGTCTGGGCCTTGGTCGTGGGGCAATTGGCACAGTCCGCAATCAAGAGTCTGTTGCTGCTCGCGCATTTCGGAACGGTGAAGCCAACATTCTCGTTGCGACAGCAGAAATCGCTGCTCGTGTTCGGTGGCTCGCTGACTCTCAACCGCATGGTTTGGTATTTTTCCTCGCAAGCCGATGTTTTCATCGCTGGTCGCTTGCTGGGTTCGCACCTGCTGGGCATTTATTCGGTCGCCACCCATCTTGCGAACATGCCCATGCAGAAAATCATGTCGATATCCAACCAGGTTGCGTTTTCGGCTTTTGCCCGGCTGCAGGATCAACCTGCGAAGATGTCGGCAGCGCTGTTGCGGTCACTGCGACTTATCTCGGCGCTTTCCCTCAGCCTGCTTTGGGGTCTCGCGGGGGTCGCTCCCGAGCTGGTTCCGGCAATGCTCGGTGACCCATGGCGACCGGCAATCATACCTTTACAACTCATCGCCGCCGTGGTGCCGATTCGAATAATATCAGCCTTGCTGTCAACTGCCTTGATCGCCGCCGGCCATGTCAACGACGACTTGAAAAATACGCTCACCGGTGCGGTCGTACTCATCCCAGGATTTTTTATAGGGGCTTACCTGGGTGGCGTCAATGGCTTGGCACTGGCCTGGGCAATCTGCTTCCCATTTTTTTCGTTGCTCTTGATGTTTCGCGCCGCGTCGCGCTTCAAATTGTCAGTGCGCACGCTGCTGGTGCAGTTGTTGTATCCCATGATGTCGGGTTTAGTCATGCTGAGCGCCATCATCGCCTGTCGCTGGCTGCTGACTGGCGCCGCAAGGCCGGTGCTGCTGTTCGCTGAAATCTCGGCCGGCGCCGTTTGCTACTTGGTGACCATCAACTGGCTTGACCGACCACTGCTCCAAGATTTCAAGAGCCTGTTTCGATCCAAGGTCGCTGCGTCTGATTAACACTGGTCAAACCCCGATATGTCGCATTTCGCAGGATATTTAACAAAAGACTTTGCGTGCGCTGGCCATCACTCGCCCGCCGACCAATCGGCGCAGCGGCGTCTGCTGGCCGCCATGTCACGCGAGGCCAGCATCCGGCCGCAACAAATACAGGATGACTTGCTCTGGGTCGCCACCTTGACGGTGCCCACTTTCTCGCAGTCGATCGCGTTCCAACACAAAACTCAAACCATGGGCGTTGTCGCCGGCGATCCAATTTTCATTGATCAGCACCGGGCACCTACGGCTGCCCAAAGCTCCAAGGCCGTTTTCGATGTGTTGGCGAACCAGCAAATAACCCAGCTAACCCACACCCGAGGCATGTTCTGCGCCATGGCTTGGAACGCGCCCGAGCGATGCCTGACACTGGCCACCGACAAACTCGCCAACCGGTGCCTGTACTTCAAAGACAACGGCAAGAAGTTAGTATTCTCAACCAGCCTGCGTCTGCTGCGGGTGCTTAGCGACGACGCGGAAAAAGTCGATGAGCAGGGGTTGGCGGAACAGTTATTCTTCGGCCAGCCAATGGCTGATCGCACCCTATTCGACGGCATCAAAGTGCTGGGGCCAGGTCAGGCGTTGATGTTGCAGGCTGGTCAGCCACCGCAGATTTTTACCTATTCAGACTACACCACCGTGCCCCGGGTCAAGCTGTCAATGGCCGAGGCCGCAGCCCAACTCCACGATAGATTCTCTGACGCCGTGCGTCGCCGTATGCCCAACTCAGAACAGGAAGCCTTCCTGTCCGGCGGCATGGATTCACGAGCTGTCGTCGCCGAATTGGTCGACCAGGGGCACACTGTCAGAACCTTTTGTGCGGCCTACCCTGACAGTATTGACGATTTGGTAAGCGCTGACGTGGCGAAAGCGTTTGGCGCCGCCCACACGATTTGGCACCGTAGTCCGGCAGATCGCATTTTGGTGGCGCTGGATCCGTTCGCCATTTATGCCCGGGAAAACTTTCCAACCCCGGACGGCCGCAGCACTGCCAGAACGGTCTGGTCGGGCGACGGCGGCAGCGTGACATTGGGTCATGTATATATGTCGGCCCGCAGTGTGGAATTGGCCGGCCACACGCCCACCATGGCTGGCATGTTTGCGCTTTTCCCTAACTTGCGTGCCCGCCCAACACGCCAGATTGGCAGCCGGAAAATCCAGCAGCTGGCTGAGCTCGCGGCGGCTGGCGCGATGAACGAGCTCGCCCGCTGCGGCGGCGCAGACCCCGACCGGCGCCTGTTTCACTTCTACATGAGGAATGATCAGGCGCGTCACCTCTACCATCACTTTGAATCCATTGACCTGTCACAAATAGAATTACTGACGCCGTTTTTTGATGCCGACTTTGTCGACTTGGTAGCGGCGCTGCCAACCGATTACTTCCTGGGTCACAAGCTGTACAACCAATGGATCACCGGCTTCAAGTGCAATGCTGGCTGCATCTACTGGCAACCGTACCGAGGCCACCTGCCAGGGCCCCATCCAAACCCCTACCAAGCGGGCGACCAATGGGACAACAGCTGGTATACCGGCGCCGCCGTCAGCCGCGCCTATACCAAACTGGCGGGTCAGCTATGTGGCCGCCGTGACGGGTTGGTGCAGCCCTACCTGAAGCGCGGAATTTTGCGATCCTGCCAGTTGCTGAGCCGCTTTGGAATCTCGAAATATAATTATGAGATCGCCTACGCGAGAAATATGTTGCATCAGCTGGGTAATCCCGTCTGACCAGCGCCAACCAAGGCTCAGTTAGTTGCCGAAGTCAAACCGTCAAGAAGAGTGGCGAGCTGGATGCTGCGACCGGCTCTTGATGCGCTCGCGACGGCGGTAGGCGGCGGCAGTGCAGCGCGGCCGCGACGTACCAAATCGATAAAACGCTTGAGCTTGTGTTCGATGTCGACCGCGTCATCGAGTCTGGCGATATCAGTCAGGCCGGCCGCGCGCAGCACTCCAGCAGTATCTCCGGCCGGGTCGCTCAAACAAATTACCGGGCGCCCGGCACGAAGATATTCGTAAGTCTTGGCCGGAATTTGATCATTGCAGCCTGCACTTTGCATCACCAGCAAGGCATCGGCGCGCCGCATTTCTTGTAGGGCGGCGGCGTAGCCGATCGCCGGCAAGGTTTCAACCAAATCCTCGATCTTCAAGCGCTCAGCCAGCGTGTGCAACAGGGCGTCATGAATGGCCGCCCGAAACCGGATTCTGAAATTGGCGGCGGCAATATGGCCCCCAGCCTTCAAGCGCTGCAAAGCCGCCATGAGCGGCGCCGGGTCGCGCTCCTGGGGATAAACGATGCCGCTGTGGAGCAAAGTCACGATACCCGGCAAGAGGGGTAGCGGCTGCGGCTCGCCGCGCTCTGCCAGAGCGAAACTTTCCTCGTCGTAGCCGTTTTCGAGTACTGATATTTTCTGCGCAAAATTCGGATAGCGCTGGCGATAGACGGCCGCAGCTCCCGGTGTGGTGAAGGTACTGACACTGGCCAGCTCAATGGCCTGGCGCTCAATGCGATCAAATGCCGACCAGAGCTGCGGGTCCGCCGGATAGCCCTCCTGGGCCATCGGATCACGAAAATCCGCAATCCAGGGCAAACCCGTTCGTTGGTGCAGCGCCATGCCGATCAAGTGGGCGGTGGCAATCGGATAGGTCGACCAGATGGCCACGGGTCTGAACTTAGCGATGAGTTTGAGCCCCTGCCGCACACCGTCCAGCCGCCACGACGCCCACCGATCAGGGCGGGCCGAGGCGGCGATGTAGCGGCCCCCGATCGAAAGATGGCGCGCCGCGTCAAGGGCAAACGCCCGGCGAACTTCGGTGCCGGGTGGAATCTGCGCCACGAGATCGTTGGCCACCGTCTCGTACGCCCGCGGGTTAGCGCTCAGCACCAATGGCTGCCAACCCAGCGCCGGCAGTTGCTGCACGAACCGCAAGGTTCGCTGAATGCCACTGCTGCCAGCCAACGGCGGAAAGTGGAATGCAACCATCAATACCTTTTTGCTCATGCGGCCGAAATACTGTGAATTATTTTGACGCAGCCGACGCCGCAGACGCGGCGTCGGCTGCAGCGCTGGCAGCTGCGCCAGTGGCCAGCTCGCGCACGACCCCGGCACGCTTCAATGCATCATTCAATATGGGGTCGTCGTAGTTGAGGCGCTCAAGCAGCCTCGCTTCTTCGAGCGCGAGCGCCGGCTCTTTCATCTCAAGATAGATCAACCCGATATTTCGGTGCGACATCGGGTTGTCGCCGGCGCTATGGGACGTAATCTTAAGTTGCTCCAAAGCTTCGTTCTTCCGATTTTGACCATATAAAAACTGGGCGTACAACATGCGGGCCACACGATCATCTTTGCGAAATCGCAGCGCGCGCTCGAAATAGCATTCGGCCGGCCGTGGCAAACCAATCTTCGCTTCCAGCTTCCGTTCCGCCGCCCGCGTCACCGAAATCAGCGCGCGCGGATGGTTCGGGAACCGGCCCAAGGTGTAATCAAGGTCTGGACCCGCAGAAGACGTTGATTCACCGCGAATCAAGTTTTCAACTTGGCGTGTGAAATGCGCGTGCTCAACCAGATAAATAAAGTTTTTATTAACATTGTAATCCCACGGGTTTGGGATGGGTCCGCAAAATTCAGCTGTCATCTGCGCCAAGGCCGGTTGGATCACCCAAAGAGTGAGCATCGCCGCAAATGTTTGGCGCACTGCATGCCGCCGTGCAGTTCTGGACCAACTTGAGAATTTCATGTTTTCACCATGCCGAGTAAGTCGCCCCAATGTCAGGCAGCCGCATCACAGCGCAGCCGCAGGTCGTCCAGCCAACGCAGTGTCGCCGCCTCGACCTGCTGCCGGTGCTCGCTAATCGAAAATGTATGGTCGGCGCCAGGAATTTCGCGCCTCTCGACCTCGGACCTGGCGACGGCCCGTGCCCACGCCGGATCCAGCCGAACATACTCATCGAATTCCTTGGCGGTGTAGTCCTGGCCGCTGAGCAACAGCAGCTTGGGCATGTCGGACCGCGACCAGCCCTGGCACATGCGGGCCTGGAACCCGGGTGCGGCGCCGCTGGGGCCACGCTGCGTTCGCCGCACGGCCTGCCAGAGCCCGCGAAGTGCAGCAACAGCCACCTTGCCGCTGAACAATTTGAGCCAGAAAGCCCGCTCTTGCAGGCGCTGCCGGTAATAGTGATTGATTTGGGTGCGCGCTTGCGTTGCCTCTGACCGCAGCCAGGGATTGGCCAGGCACAGCCCCTGCACCCGCACGTCTTGTCGCTCGGCGCAGTAAAGCAGCGCCGCCGAAGCGCCGTCGCAAAGCCCCCACAGCACGATCCGGGCAACGCGGGGCTGGGCCTGCACCAGCGCGCCGATCGCCGCGCCGATGTCATCGCTGATGGCCTCGAAATCGCGGCGGTCGCCGCCACTGTCGCCCATGCCCCGGACATCGAAGCGCAGCGTCGGGTAGCCCTCCGATGCCAAGCTGCGCGCCAGCAGCACGAACTGGCGATGGCTGCCGCTGCGGTACTGCGGGCCACCGACGACGATCAACACACCCACATCGGCCCGCGCTTGTACCCGCTCTGGTGACGGCAGCGCCAGCACGCCCAGCAGCGTCTCACCCTGGCATTCGAAGCTCAGGGTCTGTTCAACCGGCCTCATGGCGAGCCCTCTCGTAGCATTGCGGCGCAGCTTGCCGACAACAACGCCGGAGCCTCCTCGATCTCGGCGGTCTGCCAAAACTGCGGCCCGGCAACCACGCTATCGCGCACTTGTGCGCCGGCTGCGCGCCACGCAGCGATGGTCTTGGCCGAGGCCGGCGGCACTACGGCCCCTCCGTCGTGTGGCGCCAATTCGAGCCAATGCACCACGGGCGCGGGGCCAGCAGGTGTGAATGTAGGCCCGAACATGGGCATCAACGTCGCCTGCTCCAAGCCATCAGTCAAGGCGCTCGTCAAGCTGTAGCCGGCGACCTCAACCCGCCCTCCTTCGCCTAATGTGCTGCGCAAAGCCGCCATCGCGCCCTTTGTCTGTCCGCCCAGCATGTCGGCCGCCAACTTGAGCCGCAGAAACTGCTGCAGCAGCAACTTGCCCGATGACGGTGGCTGCCAGAACAGCATGTTCGGCACAGGGTTCAAGTCAGCGGCGGCGGCCGTCGCTAGCAGGCAGCCCGCGCGCAGACCCCAGAGCCACAGCGGCGCGTCGATCCGCGCGGCAAGCCAGGCCACCCCGTGCCGCACATCGGCGACCCACGCCGCCCACGAGGCATCGCCAAAATCACCGGCGCTGTCACCGCAGCCCAACAGGTCGAGCTGCAACACCGCGAAACCCTGCGCTGCAAAGGCGCGCGACTGCAAAGCGGCCATGCGACGCGACTTGTTCATTTCCTCGGCGAACGGGTGCACGTAGAGCACGGCCCCGCGCACGACCGCGCCCTGCGCCGGATGGAATAGACAAAAGCGCTGCCCGTCGAAACCCGGTGGCGGCGCCAGGAAGAACGCTTGCTGCGTCACCGGCGTCGTGCGCCCGGCCGACCGCAGGTCGGCAAGACTTTCATCCTTGAGCCAGCTTGCCGTCGACAAAGTCGACCAGGGTACCGACCGTGGCGAAGGTCGCGCCGTCGATATCGTCGTCGTCGACCACGATGCCAAACCGGTCTTCGATGCGGGTGATCAAGGTCACCACGGCCATCGAATCGAGTTCGGCCACAGCGCCCAGCAGTGGCGTGTCGCGCTCGAATGCCGCACTTCTGTCGTGCAGGCCCAGCACCTCGGCTAGCACCTTAACAATCTCATTCGTCAAATCCATTGATGCTTCCAGTGCAATTTAGGTTGGGCCGCCGGGCCCAATTTTGCGTCCTGCGCCCACCGCATTGGGCGGCGCAGCGGCGTGATTGGTCACTAAGGCAACGCTGAACAAGTCCCTCGCGGTCCGGTCATCCCTGTTTTGGGCGGTCTGCAGCGTTGCAAATCCTCGCCATAGCTGGGCTATGGCTGTGGTTTGCGCCTTGCAGCCCATCCCAAACCAGGG
>JAYVDE010000165.1:0-17346 GCA_043749575.1 Burkholderiaceae bacterium
ATCGATGACGCCAAAGACGAAGAAGCCGCCCGCCGGCTGCGCATGACCGAGGCCCGCTAGATGACCCACACGCCCACCGACGACACCGTGATCGCCCAGACCCGCGCCTGGGTCGACCGCGCCGTGATCGGCCTGAACCTGTGCCCGTTCGCCAAGGCGCCGCAGGCCAAGGGCCTGGTGCGCTACGTGGTCAGCAGCGCCAGCGATCCCGCCGCGCTGTTGGCCGACCTGATCGCCGAGCTGGAGCGCCTGGCCGAAAGCCCGGCCGCCAAGCTGGAGACCACGCTGCTGATCCACCCCCAGGTGCTGACCGACTTCGCCGACTACAACGATTTCATCGAAGTGGCCGAAGACACGGTGGCCGAGCTCGAACTTGAAGGCGTGCTGCAGGTCGCCAGCTTCCACCCGGACTACCAGTTTGCCGACACCGAGGCCGACGACGTGAGCAACGCCACCAACCGCTCGCCCTTCCCCACGCTGCACCTGATCCGCGAAGAGAGCATTGACCGCGCGGTGGCAGCCTTTCCCGAGGCCGAGTTGATCTACCAGACCAACATCGCCACGCTGCAGCAGCTGGGTGCCGAGGGCTGGGCCGCGCTGCAGCGCGCGTGCCTGGTCGACGCCGCCGGACCGCCGGCCACCAAGGGCTGAGGTCGGCAGCGAAACTGTCACTCCGGGGACAAGACCCAAGGGTATTTGCCGGTCGCCGCCCGCGCTCGATGCCGGCTAACCTGAAGGCGGTCGACGTCCGGCGGTGCATCTCCACACGCCGACGCGACCGCCCAGGAGACAACAACCTATGAACCGCCCTGCCCCCTTGCGCCTGAGTGCGCTCGCTTTGACCGCTGCCAGCTTGCTGGCGGCCTGCGGCGGCAACGACGCCGTCGTCGAGCCCGAAGAAACCCGGCCCCATGACAGCCGCGTCTTCACCACCACCGCGGCCACCACCTTCGACGCGATGACCGCCGCCACCGGCGACGTGACCGTCATGAGCACCACCAGCCGCTGGGCCGGCGTGCTCAACGGCGCGTCCTACCGGGTCGAGGTGCCGGCCAACTGGAATGGCAAGCTGGTGATGTACGCCCATGGCTATGCCGGCACCGGCGCGGCCTTGGGCGTCAACAACCCGTCGATCCGCCGCTACCTGGTGCAAAACGGTTATGCCTGGGCCGCATCGAGCTACAGCAAGAACTACTACGACGTGCGCGCCGGCGTCGAGGACACCAACGCGCTGGCCAATGCCTTCAACACCATCGCCACCGCCAACGCGCGCACGCTGGCAGCGCCCAGCAAGGTCTACATCACCGGCCATTCGATGGGCGGCCACATCACCGCCGCGGCGATCGAGGACGAAGCCGCCGCCACCGCCGTCAACAAAATGAAGTACGCCGGTGCCGTGCCGATGTGCGGCGTGATGGGCGATACCGAGCTGTTCAACCAGTTCGCCGCGATGCAGGTGACGGCGCAGGCGGTGGCCGGCTTGCCCAGCTACCCGACCACCAAGTGGTCCGAGATCAACGCGCTCGTGACCAGCACGCTGTTCACCACCTTCCCGTCGGCGCCCACCGCTGCGGGCGTCAAGTACCTGTCGGTGCTGCAGAACATCACCGGCGGCCAGCGACCGATGTTCGATCTGGGCATCGCCTTCGGCGGCAGCTTCCCGTCGGCCTATGGCACCTTCGGCGCCGACGGCACGGTCACCGGCATCCTCAACAAGAACGTGCTCGACACCAACGCCTACCGCTACACCATCGACGGTGACGCGGCCGGCAGCACGGCGCTGAACGCGGCGGTGCAGAAGCTGACCGCCACCGTCGACGCCAACCGCCTGCGCCGCGACGGCTTGCGCTGGATTCCCCAGGCCAACGGCGAATTCAAGATCCCGGTGGTCTCGATCCACACGCTGGGCGACCTGTTCGTGCCCTTCAGCATGCAACAGGTCTACCAGAAACGGGTGGCGGCCAAGGGCAATGGCGCCTGGCTGGTGCAGCGCGCCATCCGCGGTGCCAGCCATTGCGACTTCACCGTGGCCGAGCAGGCCACCGCCTTCGACGACATGATCAAGTGGGAGCGCGACGGCATCAAACCCACCGGCGACGACGTCATCACCGCGGCCACCGTGGCGGCACCGACCTACGGCTGCAGATACACCAACAACACCTTGGGCACCGACGAGAGCGGCACCACCCGGACGCTGCGGCCGAACATCCTGGCCAATTCGGCGGCCTGCCCGGCGTCCTGATTGACGGACTGATTGGCGTCCTGATCAGCGCGGATCAAGTACGACACCCAGCGCTTTCAGCAGGGGCCTTCGTGCCCCTTTTTTCGGCCAGTCGCTGGCTTGCAAAGGCCAAACTGGGCCCGCTGAGCAGGCCTGGCGCGACCTGCCGACAATGCGGGTCCGCAACCCGCTTCTGCCCGCCGCCCCGCCGCCGCTCCAGACATGCAAGCCGACACCCCGATCGACATCGTCTACCTCTGGGTCGATGGCAACGACCCGGCCTGGCGCAGCAAGCGCCGCGCCGCCGCCGCGCGGCTGGGCAGCGGCCAGCAGGCGGCCATGGGCTTGTACGGCAACGTCGAAGGCCGGTTCCGCGACAACGACGAGCTGCGCTACAGCCTGCGCGCACTCGACCGCTTTTTTCCGGCGCATGGCCATGTCTACCTCGTCACCGATGAGCAGACGCCGGCCTGGCTGCAAGCGTCCGACCGGCTGACGGTGATAGACCACCGCAGCCTGATACCGGCCGCGGCACTGCCGACCTTCGACTCCAGCCACATCGAGTCGTACATCCACCACATCCCGAACCTGTCGGAGCGGTTTTTCTACCTCAACGACGACGTGTTTTTCGGCGCCCCCGTCAAGCTGGCCGATTGGTTTTGGGACGGCGGTGTGTACGCCGCCTGGTCGGACGAACCCGAGGTGGCCGACGGCCCGTTGCAGCGCGACGCCGACTCGATGGACAACGCCAGCCGGCTGTCCAAGCAGTGGCTGAGCCAGCCGTTCACGGCGCCAGCAGCCGGCGGCCTGCCGCTGCCGCAGCGCATAGCGCGCTACGAACACACCTTCAGCACCTTCGCCCATTCACCGCGGCCGATGCTGCGCTCGGTGCTGTTCCACCTGGAGCAAGTGGCGCCTGACTTGTTCGACCGCGTGCGCTCGACGGTGTTTCGCAGCTGGGACAAACCGACCATCGTGGCCGACTTCGTGATCCGCTGGGCACTGGCCCATGGCCTGGCCCGCATCCGCGACCACACCCATTTGCATGTGGCCACCGGCGACGCCGATCTCGGCTACCAGCTCGACCTGCTGGCGTCGCTGGTCGGTGCGGTTGATTTTTTCTGCATCAACGACACCACCGACGACGCTGAGCTGCACGACCCGCGGCTGGCGCGGGTGCGGGCTTCGCTGCAGCAGCTGTTTCCACAGCCCTCGCGTTTTGAAGAAGCCGCACCGGTCGATGTCGCCAGCCGGCGTTCGCCGGCCTGACATCCGCCGCCCTGACCTTCAGCGAGAACCCGAGAACTCACCCATAACGCCCGACCCGCGCCGATGCGGCACCAGTACCTGCCTGATCAACGCCGATGGCCAATGCGGGTGCGGCCAGCGTTGAGATGGCCAGCAGATGTGTCGGCCGCTGTTGAAGCCGGCACTGACGGCTTCGCCTGGCGCGCCGCAAGCCCCGCCCGACGTGCTGGACAGCGGCGACTGACAGCGGCACCGGCCGCCGCTCCGCGCGACGCTCAGAGAAGAGTTGCCTGCCGAAGACCGACCCCAACCCGACCTGGGCCCGCCGGCCGCGCGGAGTTACCACGCGTCGTTCAATGGGCCCGAGGGCAGGCCGATCTCAGCAACATCACCCCTCGGCGCCAGTCACAGTGCGATTGGATCGCAGTGCCTTTTGCTGCGCCGCACGGTCTTGGCCACGGCAGCACATCCCAGCAGCATCAAGGCCCAGCTTGCAGGCTCGGGAACCGGGTTCGGCAGGCCGATGGGCGACACCAGGGCGATGCGATCAGGCGAATAGCCCGCGGCATAAAGCAGCGCCCGTTGCGATACGTCGGTGGAGACCAAGTTGCCCACGGTGGCATCCAGCGACAGCACGCTGTCGCGGCCGAAGCTGCGCAGCGTGGTGGCCACGCTGGGCTAGGCGTTGGACACCGCGTCGATGTTGGGAATGTTCAACCGCCCGGTGAGATTGCCGTCCAGGGCGCTGCAGTACTTTCTGAGCGCAACCGATTGGTCGCCGACCTGGATCTTGCCGTCGTTGTTGCGGTTGATGCTGGCAAGCGTGCGCGACGCGTCGACATCGATCAGGCCCAGCGCAGGGCCTTTGCAGATCCCGGCCAGGCAGGCCTGCGCACCGACGAAGACATGAAACTTCGCGTCGAGGTCGACAGAGGCCTGGATCGTCGGCGAATGTGGGGTCAGCTGCGCAACCATGCGCTGCCCGTTCAGGTACTCATCACGGTGCTGAACCTCGGCACCGGCGCTGGCGCCGCACGATCTGCAGAAGGCCGGCCCCGCCCAGCAACAGCAAGATGGCCGATCCGGGCTCGGGCACGGCAGCAAGCTGGCTGAACACCAGCAGGCTGCCGGGGGGCAAGGCATCGTTGGGCGAGCTTGGCAGGAAGCTGATCCAACTGCCCAGCTTGACGACGGTCAGCAAGCTGCCGGCGGGCCAGGCCTGGGCGTCGAATTGCAGCGATCGACCCTGATCGATGGCCGCCACAAATCCGATCAAGCTGCCGGGCGGCAAGGGCTGCGGGTTGAGTGAAACCCAATCGGCAGGGCGCACATTGACCACGACGCTGGCCGCGGACTGCCGCTCGAGGCCCAGCGCGACGATGGCGACCACGCCGCCGGGCGGCAATGGCTGGGGATTCAGAAATGCCAGGTCACCGGCCTGCAAGCCCAGGTAGGTGCCGGGCGTGACGATGGCCTCTTGAAAGACCGGCGGTTGCGCCGGCCTGCCGACCCCGATCGGATTGCGATCCGGCTCCAGGCCCGCAAAGCCGGGCGCATCGGCGTCGATGAACAGCGACCCCGGCGGCAATGGCTGCGGGTTCAGCGCCGCCAACCCGGACTCGGGCCTGAACAACGAGATACCGCCCGGCGGCAGCGGCTGCGGGTTGAGCAGCAGCGGTCCGGCGGGGTTGATCAAAGCCGCCAAGCCGCCGGGTGGCAGGGGTTGCGGATTGAGGGCGAAAGCCGGGCTCGCAGCAGCCATGACCAGTGCCGCAAGGCCGGCCCGGCGCACCCGACCTGCAGCGCCGCGTGACCTGCGCCGGCTTGCGAACGCCAGCCAGCCCAGGCCGCTCAACAGCAGCAGCAGGCTTTGCGGCTCGGGCACCGGCGAGATGCCTTGCGGGTTGCGGTAGTCGAGCCCCGAGGCCGCGCTGATCACGGCATCGGGCAGCAGCACGCCAAGGCTGTCGTAGGCCGATGCCGGTTGCATCAAGCCGGTGTGCGAGAAGTCGGCGGTCGCCGCTGAGGCCGGACCGGCGCCGGACAGCACCTGCAAATCAAAATGGGTATTCACCATCGTGGCGACACCCAACCGAATCGGAAATGCCAGTTGCACCAGTCTGTCGTAGCCACTGCTGGTGACAAACCTCTCGTCCACCGAACCCGCACAACCGACACCGCCGTTGGCCGAACCCACCGGTATCGATTGGCAAAAAGGGATCCGGAACTGCGCCGACGGCTTGCGCGGGTTGTCGCTGCTTTCGGCACGGATGCTGAACGACCCGGTGATGTGCCAGGGCACGACCAGCGTAGCCAGTCCCGTGCCGGGGATGGTGATTACATCCTGGTGGTAGACCACGCTGCGGGCCTGGACACCCCAGGTGGAAACGCCGCCAATGACGGTGTTCGTCGAGTGGCCGCCGGCATCGGCGAACAGCCCGAAGCTGCTCTTGCCGATTGCGCTGGAGGTGAACGCGCTGTAGTTGTAGCCGCCGCCCGACGAGTCCACATACCGGAAGCTGCGGCCGATCGACGACTGGGCGGTGTTGCCTGACCGGGCGTCGTCATCGCAGTCGCCACCCACGCAAATTGAACTGAAGGCCCGTGCAGACCAGTCTGCCTGTGCCACGGCCGCGCCGGCTGCAAGAACGGACCCGACGGCGATGCGGCGCACCCAGCGCGCCGCCGACGAAACCGACCGTGTCGTTGGCAAGGTGGCACGGGACCTGTCGACGGCGACCGGCCGGTTGGGCACCGCGGCCGGCAGTGGCTGGGCGGCGTTCATGGCTGGCACCGCGCCAGGGACGGTGCACTGCCGTCGATGGCCAGCGCCGGGCGTCGGCGGGCCAGCGGCCCTGCGCATCGCGCCACGATCAGCCCGCCGAGCAGCAGCAAGGCGGCCGAGGCGGGCTCGGGCACCGATGAGACTTGCAGGCTGTCGAGGGCCACCATGTCCGCGGCGGCGATGGTGACTTCGATGCGGCTGATGTCGAAGGCGGTCGAGCTGAAGCCGACAAACACCCACTCGACCGGGCGCGGCCACAGCAGCTGGTAGCTGGCCAGCAGCTGATGGCCGGCGTCGTAGACGGCGACGCTGTTGCCGGCGATTTCAGAGTCCAGGTACCAGAAACCGACACCCTGCCGGGGTGAGCTGAAGTCGATGGCCACGCCACCGCCGCCACCGGTGAGCGGCGGTGTGCCGAGCGACAGCATGTTCGGCCCGGCCTGCGAGAAGTTGTAGGCCATCGCCAGCGGATTGCCGCCATTGAAGGCCGAGAAGCTCAGTCCGGCGTAGAACAGCGCGACCGACGTGCCGTCGGCCAGGTCGTCGAAGGTGAGCAGCGTCGAACTGGCCACCGCGCTCTCCCAGGATGCCTGGCTGGTGTGCACGGTCAACGCCGCTTGCGCTGTGCTGGTGAAACCCAGGACCGCTGCAGCGGCGGCGGCGGCCCGCAGCGCGCTTGTCAGCAGGGTGCAACGTGATCGAGCGTGAGCCATGGCCGTGCTTCCTTTGAAGGTGAACCGGTTGCAAAGCGCAAACCGATGCACGGCACGATGGCGCAGGCAGCGCCCCTGAGTCCTTCGCGGGGCATGAAAGATCTCTGAAAAAGCTTGAAAACGGCGCGCCGGCGGCGCCCAGGATGATCCCGGCCCGCCAGCGCCGTGGCCTGCCCGCTCAGGGCGGCGACAGGCCGGGCCCGAAGCGATCGAGCTGGAGCTTGCGCATCAGCGCCTGAAAGCGCGGCTGCGGACGCAGGCCGACCCAGCGCGGGTCGTCTTTCAGGAAGATCAGCCGCTGGTCGCGCACCACCAGGGCCTTGTCCAGCGAGTCGAGCGCCGGACCCGGCTCGCCGAGCGCGGCCTGCACCGCCGCCAGGGCGGTTGGCGGCACGTAGCGCGTTTTCTCCAAGGCCAGCAGACGGCCCAGGATGGCGCGGGCCTCCTCTGCCTGGCCCAACCGTGCCAGGTGCATGCCCAGCAAGGACAGCGGCCCGGTGCTGGCCTGCGCCAGCTCGACCGCCCGCCGCAGCGCAGCGATGCCTTCTTCGGGCTGCTTGCGGGCCTGGTGCATCAGCGCCTGCACCAGGTAGGTGACCCAGAAATTGGGCGCCACGTCGAACGCCCGGTCGAGCCGCGCACGGGCCTCGTCGGTGCGGCCGGCATCGAGCAGGTAGCTGGCTTCCAGCGCATTGAGCAGCGGCGACAAGGGGTCGAGCTCACGTGCCCGCCGCAGGTGCACAAAGCCCTGTGCGGGCCGGTCCTGCGTCAACATCAGCATGGCCAGGCCCAGCTGGGCAAAGACCACGTTGGGGTTGCTGGCCAGGGCGCGGCGGAATTCGCTTTCAGCGCCGGCCCAGTCGAAGTCGTACCAGTAGCGCTTGAAGCCGTTGCCGGCATGCGCCTCGGCCAGGCCGGGCGCCAGGGCCAGTGCGCGGCGGATCGCGGCGTCGGCCGGATCGAAGACCTCGGCCGGCACGGCGTCGGTGGCGTAGAGCCGGCACCGGTGGCTCTCAGCCAGGCCGACATAGGCCAGCGCATAGCCGGGGTCGAGCGCGATCGCCCGGTTGAACAGCTCACGGCTCTTGATCAAGCCATCGGGGCGCAGGCTTTGCGCATGGCTGAAGGCGGCCAGGAACAGCTGGTAGGCGTCGGTGTTGCGCGTGCCGCCTAACGCGGTGAGCGGCATACCCGCAGCACTGGGCTCGCCCGGCACGGCGGAGCGTGCCTGCAGCTTGGGCGCCAGCACGCCCAGCACGCGGCTGGAGATCAGGTCTTGCAGCTCGAACACGCCGGTGAACTTTTCGTCGAAGCTGCCGCTCCAGGCGGCGCTGCCGTCGGCCGCCCACAGCAGGCGGGCGGTGACGCGCAGACGGTCGCCACGGCGTTGCAGCGAGCCGTCGACGATCCACTGCACCTCGAGGTCGCGCGCGGCGCGCAACGGGTCTTGCTCGGCACCGCCGAACCGCAGCACCGACGAGATCGAGCGCACCACCAGCCCGGGCACGGTGGACAGCCGGCCGATCAGTGCGTCGGCCATGCCAAGCTCGAGCAACTCGTCGCGGCCCTCGGCCGTCAGCGGCCGGAACGGCAGCACCGCCAGGGTGGTGCCTGGCGCCACCGCAGCGGGAGCCGGTGCGGCACGCCAGAACCACCAGCCGGCGCCGCCCAGTCCCACCGCGGCGGCGCCAGCGGCCAGACCCAGACCCAGACCCAGCCGCCGCCGCAGCTTGCGCGGCGCCGGGCCGGCGGACAGCGCGGGTCCGGGCAGTTCGAGAACAGGCTGTTCAGGCACGGGCAACGGCAGGGCAGGCGGCACGACGGCAGGCGGCGCGGGCACCGGCGGTGCGACGACCAGCGGCGTGGGCACCGGCGTCTCGTCGGCCGGTCGGACTGCCGGCGCTGGCAAGGCCTGCACCGCGGCCACGAACCGGAAGCCGCGCCGCGGCACGGTCTGAATGTAGCGGCTGCCCTGCGAGTCATCGCCCAGCGCGCGCCGCAGCCCCGAGACGACCTGGCTGAGGTTGTTTTCCTCGACCACCAGACCCGGCCACAGCGCCAGCATCAGGCTGTCCTTGTCCAGCAACTCGCCGGCATGTTCGACCAGCAACAGCAGCGCGCTGAACAGCCGCGGCGTCAGGTTCAGCGTGCTGCCGTCGCGGCGCAACACCCGTTGCTGCGATCGCTCGAGCACGAAGTCACCAAACGCAAAGCGGTCCGAGACGGGCATGACAGCTTTCAAGCTTTTTCAGAAATTTCTCAAGGCCGGGCCAATGACCGGTGGCCCGATGCGGTCCATTGTGCGGGCACACGGCAGCCGGCTCCTGGTTGGCGCCGCTACCTTGATCAACCTGACGGAGAGACCATGACCCCATCCAGACCCCTGACATCGGCCGCGCTGATCAGCGTCACCGCCGCCGCGACGATGCTGCTGATCCAGGCTTGCGGCGGCGGCGCGGTGGCGCAGTCGGCCAACGACGCCGACCCCGCCGAAGGCGTCTGGGAGGCGCTGATCACCGTGCGCGACTGCAGCAGCGGGGCGGCCATCCTCACGGCGCGCGGCCAGCAGACCCTGCACCGCGGCGGCACGCTGACCGACAGCAACGCAGCACCGCCCGCCTCACGCGGTGTGGGCATGGGGGTGTGGCAACGCGACAGTGCGGGTTCGGCCAACAGCGCGGGCTACACCTCGCACTTCCGTTTCATGCGCTTCAACCCCGACGGCACCTACGCCGGCACGCAACGGGTCACGCGCAGCTTCGCCTTGTCGGTCGACGGCAAGTCGCAGACCTCGACCAACACCTCGCAGACGCTGGACGCGGCGGGCGCGGTGCTGCAGAACGGCTGCGCGACCGACCTGTCGACACGCCTGTTCTGAGCGCCATACTGGGCAGCACCGACAACAGGAGCCCGCGATGGAACCAGGTCACAGGTGGTTTTGGCATGCACCGTGGCGGCTGTTGTGGCGGCCGATCCGGCGGGTGGCCGTGGCGTGGGTGTGGACCAGCGCAATGGCGCTGGGATGGTCCAGCGCTGCCGCCCAGGCGCCCAGCGGCCAGCCCGATGCGGTGGGCCTGTCGGCCAGCCGGCTGCAACGGGTGGAGGCCTTCATCGCCCGCCAGCAGGCTGACGGCAAGCTGGCGGGTGCCGTCACCGTGGTGGCCCGGCGCGGCCGGCTGGTCGTGCTGAAAGCCCAGGGCTTTGCCGATCTGGCCACCCAGCGCGCCCTGCGCAACGACGACATCTTCCAGATCCAGTCGATGACCCAGCCCATCACCGCGGTGGCCGTGCTGATGCTGCTGGAAGAAGGCCGCTTTCTGCTGAGCGATCCGATCGCCCGCTACCTGCCCGAGTTTGCCGACATGAAGGTGGCAGTAGCTCAGGCCGACGCGCCCGACGGGTTTGTGCTGGTGCCGGCGCGGCGCGGCATCACCATCCACGACCTGCTGACCCACCGGGCGGGCTTGGTCGGCGTGCCGCCGAGCAACAGCCCCGCCCACCGGCTGCGCCGCCAGGCGCTGCAGGCCTTGCCCGCCGACGGCAACTTCACGCTCGAACAATTTGTAAAGAACCTCGCCACCTCCCCGCTGGACAGCCAACCCGGCAGCACCGTGGGTTACGGCTGGGCGGCCGACGTCCTGGGGCGACTGGTCGAGGTGGTGTCAGGGCGTTCGCTGGCCGAATTTTTTGCCCAACGCATCTTCGAGCCGCTGGACATGGCCGACACCTCGTTTGTCGTGCCGGCGGCCAAGCGCCAACGCGTCGTCACGGCCTACGGCTGGGCGGCCGACGGCAAGCTGGCACCGGTCGCGCCGTTTTCGATGGCACCGACCTTCTTTTCCGCCTCAGGCAACCTGTTTTCGACCCCCGCCGACTACCTGCGCTTCTGCCAGATGCTGCTCGACAGTGGCCCGCCGGGTGGCAGCGCGGGTGGCAACTTGTCCGGCCAGCCCGTTCGCCCGCGCCTGCTCGGCCGCAAGTCGGTGGAATTGATGACGGCGCGCCATGTGGAGGCATGGCCAGCGCCCCACCTGGCCGGCCAGCACGTGGGCCTGGGCGTGGCGGTGCGCAGCGCCAGCGGCGAATCGGGGCTGATCGGCTCGGCCGGCGCCTACGGCTGGAGCGGCGGCTACAACACCTACTTCCGCATCGACCCGCAGGAGCAAATGGTCTTGATGCTGTTTGTCCAGCAGGCCTACACCCCGGGCGACCAGGCACTGCAGTTCGGCTTCCACAACACCGTGATGCAGGCGATCATCGATTGATCGCCGCCCGCCAAGTCAAGTACAGCCGGGTGTCGAACTCAACTTGGTGGTAGCCCGGCAGCATGTGGTCGCACAGCGCGTAGAACGGCTTGTTGTGCTCACGCTCCTTCAGGTGCGCCAGTTCATGCACCACGATCATCTCCAGCATCGCCGCCGGTGCGTCCTTGAACAGCGACGCCACCCGCAGCTCGCGCTTGGCGGTGAGCTTGCCGCCTTGCACCCTTGATACCGATGTCAGCGTGCCGAGCGCGCGGTGGTCGATCTGCAAGCGGCCCTCGAAAGCCACCTTCGACAAGGCCGGCGCGTTGCGCAGGTAGCGCGCCTTCAGCGCCGAGGCGTGTTCGTAGAGCGCGCCGTCGGTGCGGATGGTGTGGGCCGCCGGGTAGCGGCGGGCCAGGTGGCTGCCCAGCGTGCCGGCGGCCAATTGCTGGCGCACCTGGTCAAGCAGCGGCTCGGCATAGCCTGACAAAAACGGCAGCGGCGTGGTCACGGGGGTGTGGGGCGCGCGAGGCTGCGCGGGGCTGCGGGGAGCTGCGGGGAGCTGCGAGTGTCGGCGCGGGCCGGTGCTTCAGCGCAGCGCTTCAGGCAGCTCGATCTTGACCTCCAGCACCTCGAAGTTGTCCTGCCTCTCCAGGCTGACCTTGATGTCGCCGGGCGCGATGTTGACGTATTTGCTGATCACCGCCATCAGCTCGGCCTGCAGCTGCGGCAAGTAGTCGGCGCGCGAGTTGCCGCGGCCCGAGCGCTCATGCGCCAGGATGATCTGCAGCCGCTCCTTGGCGACCGAGGCAGTCTTCTTCTTCTCGCCCAGGAAGAACGTGAGAAACGACATGCCGCTCACCTGCCACCAAACAGGCGCTTAAAGAAGCCGGGCTTCTCGGCGTCGGTGAAGCGCATGGCCACGGTCTCGCCGAGAAAGCGGCTGATCACGTCCTTGTAGGCCTCGCTCACATCCGTGCCCGCCAGGTGGATGGCCGGCACGCCCTGGTTGCTGGCGTCGAGCACGGTCTCGCTCTCGGGCACCACGCCGATCAGCGGGATGCGCAGGCTCTCTTGAATGTCGGTCAGCGACAGCATCTGCCCGCCCTCGACCCGGCTGGGGTTGTAGCGGGTGATCAGCAGGTGTTCCTTGATCGGCGGCAAGCCCTCGATCGCGCGCTTGGTCTTGCTGGCCAGCATGCCCAGAATGCGGTCGGAATCGCGCACCGACGAGACCTCGGGATTGGTCACCACCAGCGCTTCATCGGCGAAGTGCATCGCCATCAGCGCGCCGGTCTCGATGCCGGCGGGTGAGTCGCAGACCACGTACTCGAAGCCCATTGCGCCCAGGTCATTGAGCACCTTGGCGACGCCGTCTTGCGTCAGCGCGTCCTTGTCACGGGTTTGGCTGGCGGCCAGCACGTACAGGTTGTCGCACTGTTTGTCCTTGATCAGCGCCTGGTTCAGGTTGGCCTCGCCGTGGATCACGTTGATCAGGTCGTAGACCACACGCCGCTCGCAGCCCATGATCAGGTCGAGGTTGCGCAGGCCGACGTCGAAGTCGATCACCGCGGTCTTGTGGCCACGCAGGGCCAGGCCCGACGCGAAGCTGGCGCTGGTGGTGGTCTTGCCCACCCCGCCCTTGCCGGAGGTGACGACGATGATCTTGGCCATCAGGGTTGCTTTCGTTGCAGGTAGGGGATTGGCTTGTGGGTGCGGCGAATGCGGCGTTCCCGGCATATCCGGCGCTCGTGGCGAATGCGAGGTTCGCGGCGTGTGCGGCGGCAGCGGCCTGCGGGAGACTTTCATGCGTCCAGCGGCTCGATGATGATTTTTTCGCCATCCAGCCGCACCTGGGCCGGCCGGCCGCGCACCTTGTCGGGCAGCGGCGTTTCGGTGGTGCGGTAGATGCCGGCGATCGACACCAGCTGCGGCTCCAGGCAGGTGCTGAAGATGCGCGCCTGGGTGTCACCGCGTGCACCGGCGATGGCCCGGCCGCGCAGCGGTGCATAGACATGGATGCTGCCGTCGGCAATGACCTCGGCGCCGAAGCTGACCACCGCCAGCACCACCAAGTCACCCCCCCGGGCGTAGACCCGCTGGCCCGAGCGCAGCGGCTTGTCGACCACCAGCGCCGGGGCGACGCCGCCAGCGGCCGGCACTTCCCTGACCACTTCCCGGATCACCTCGACCTCGCGCACCACGGGCTGGACCCCCGGCGCCTCGTGCGATGCGGCGGCCACCGGTTCGGCGCGGCCTGCGCCGCTGGCGGGCCCATCGGGCGCTTCGGCCAGGCCCGCGGCACGCGCGGCAGCCATCTGCGCCGGGTTGCCGCCCTGCGCGGCGATGGCCACCAGGCCGTGGCGGCGCAGCTGCGGCAGCAAGCCGGCGATGTCGACCACCGCGTCGCTGTCGCGCAGCGGGCTCAGGTCGATGGCCACCGGATCGTTGTCGAACAGGCCGGGGCTGTCGGCGAAGCGCGCGTCCAATGCGGCCGCCAAGGTGGCCAGGTCGGCCACCTGCAGGCGCAGCGCCGTCAGCGTCCAGGCGGTGCTCTTCAGGTCAAAGGCGGGTTTGGCCAGGTCGGCAGCGGGCATGTGCAGGGCGGCGGCGGGCGGGCGGCGGGGTTGGCGGAGGGACGGCGGAGGGACGGCGGAGGGATGCCGGCGGGGGGTGAGGGCAGCAGCGTCGCCTTGGCGCTCGATCCCGCGCAGCGGGACATCGGGTGAAATTTGGCGCTGAAAAATGCAGCCGAGAGTGTATCTGCCCGTGCCTGGCGGGCCGCTCGCCCGCGGTCGCTGGCCATCGGCCGCTGTCCGGCCCGCCAGCCAATCGCCGCAAGACGCCGGCCCGCACCCAGCCTAAGCTGCCAAAGTCGCCTGCCTACGCGCCGCCAACCCCGAGGAAACTGCATGTCCAACACCCTTGCCCGACCCCCTTTGCGCATCGGCGGCGCGTCCGGCTTCTGGGGCGACTCCAGCCTGGGCGCGCCGCAACTGGTGCACAGCGGCTTGATCGACGTGTTGGTGTTCGACTACCTGGCCGAGACCACCATGGCGATCCTGGCATCGGCCCAGCGCAAAAACCCGGATGCCGGCTACGCCACCGATTTCATCGAGGCCGCGATGCGCCCGGTGCTGGCCGAGGTGGTCCAACGCGGCATCAAGGTGGTCAGCAACGCCGGCGGCATCAACCCGCAGGGCTGCGCCCGGGCGCTGGCCAAATTGGCCGACGAACTGGGCGTGGCCGTGCGCATCGCGGTGGTCGATGGCGACGACGTGCGGGCCGCCCTGCCCGCGCTGCGCGCCGCAGCCCCCGGTGGCGACTTGACCGACCTGGTGGGCGGCGCCACGGTGCCCGCGCAGCTGCTCAGTGCCAACGCCTACCTGGGTGCCGAGCCGGTGGCCCGTGCGCTGGCCGCCGGCGCCGACGTGGTCATCACCGGCCGCTGTGTCGACAGCGCGGTCACGCTGGGCCCGCTGATCCACCACTTCGGTTGGACGATGCAAGACTACGACCGGCTGGCCGGCGGCAGCCTGGCCGGCCACATCATCGAATGCGGCTGCCAAGCCACCGGCGGGCTGTTCACCGATTGGCAGAGCGTGCCCGACTGGGCCCACATCGGCTACCCCATCGTCGAGGTCGAGGCCGACGGCAGCTTCACCGTCGGCAAGCCGCCCGGCACCGGCGGCCTGGTGAGCCCGGCCACGGTGGGCGAGCAGCTGCTCTACGAGATCGGCGACCCCGCCGCCTACCTGCTGCCCGACGTGGCCTGCGATTTCCGCCAGGTGCAGATGGTGCAGACGGGCGACAACCGCGTGCGGGTCAGTGGCGCCCGGGGCGGGCCGCCGCCGGCCACACTGAAGGTCAGCGCCACCACGCTGGCCGGCTGGCGGGTCGACGCGATGATGGTGATCATCGGCATCGATGCGGTGGCCAAGGCCAGGCGCAGCGGGCATTCCTTAATCGAACGCACCCGCGAGATGATCCTGGCGCGCGGTTGGGGAGATTTTTCGGCCACCCGGGTCGAGGTGATCGGCGCCGAGACGCTGTACGGCCCGCATGCAGCGCCACCCACGCTGCGCGAAGTGATGATGCGCGTGGCGGTGCGCCACCCGAAGAAAGAAGCGCTGGAGCTGTTCGCCCGCGAGAAATCAGCCCCCGGCACCAGCTGGTCGCCCGGCAGCACCGGCCCCGGCGGTGGCCGGCCGGGCGTGTCGCCGCTGATCGTGCCCTGCGCATTTTTGGTGCCGCGTGACGCGGTGCAGCCGGTGGTGCGGCTGGGTGAGCAGGCCATTGCCGTGCCGTTCGACGCGCCGCCGCTGGCCGCCACGCCGGTGCTGCTGCCCGACCCAGCAGCCTGGACGATGCCGGCCGGCGCCAGCCGCAGCGTGCCGCTGGTGGCGCTGGCCTGGGGCCGCAGCGGCGACAAGGGCGACCTGTCCAACATCGGCCTGATTGCCCGCCGCCCCGAGTGGCTGCCGCTGCTGTGGGCCCAGGTCACACCCGAGGCGGTCAAAGCCTGGTTCGCCCACCTGGTCAAGGGCCGCGTCGAGCGCTTTCACCTGCCGGGCCTGCAGGCGATGAACCTGGTGCTGCACCAGGCACTGGAAGGCGGCGGGCCGGCCTCGCTGCGGCTCGACCCGCTGGGCAAAGGCATGGCGCAGATGCTGCTGGAGCTGCCGATCGAGGTGCCGGTCGACTGGCCGGTTTGACGAACCGCCGTCCGCCGACCGCCGCCGGCGATTCCCACACCTGCTGACAGCTTGTTGCGACGCGGTCGGCAACGCAACACCGGCGCAGTGCGATGATTTGCGCCCCGGCCGTTGGCCGACTCACAGCACCTGCCCCCCATGAACCGACTCTCCCTGCCGACCCCATTGCCACTGCTGGCCGGCGCTGCCCTCGTTGCCGGCCTGCTGGTGCCCCTGCTCTGCGCCGCGCAGCCGGCCAAGCCGGCGGCCACCGCCCCGTCCACCGCCCCGGCGACCACTGCGACCGCCACCCCCGCCGCGGCACCCGCCGGCGGCGAGGGCTCGGTGGTCACCACCAGCAGCGGCCTGGTCTTCAAGCTGATCAAGCAGGGCACGGGCCCCAGCCCGAAGGCCAGCGACACGGTGAAGGTGCACTACCGCGGCACCTTCCTCGACGGCAAGGAGTTCGACAGCTCCTACAGCCGCGGCAAGCCGCTGGAGTTTCCGCTCAACGGCGTCATCAAATGCTGGACCGAAGGCGTGCAGCGCCTGCAAGTGGGCGGCAGCGCCAAGCTGACCTGCCCGCCGGCCATTGCCTATGGTGAGCGCGGCGCCGGCGGCGTGATTCCGCCGAACGCGACGCTGAACTTCGACGTCGAACTGCTGGGCATCGCCGGCCGCTGAACAACAACGCCGGCCCCGAGGCCGGTGCAGCGGCCGGCGCTGCGCCTTGCCGACGCCATCAGGCGCGGGCCGGTGCCGGTGCCGGTGCCGCGACCGCAGGAACCGGCATCCCGACCTCGACCACCACCTCGACCAGCACACGCTGCGCGGCGACCTGGTCGCCCAGGCTGACATGCAGCGCCGCCACCCGGCCCGCGCGTGCTGCGGCGTGCACATGTTCCATTTTCATGGCCTCCAGCGTCAGCAGCGGCTGACCGACGCTGACGCTGTCGCCCACCGCGACTTGCAAGGCAACGACGCGGCCGTTCATGCTGGCGCGCAGCTTGCCGTCATGCTGGCCCTTGCCACCGGCCTGCGCGGCAGCGGCCAGCTTGGTGTCGAGCACGCCCCAGGCGCGGCCGGCAAAGTGAAAACGCAGCGTGGCACCGTCGCGTTGCCAGACGGCCGATTGCGCCAGGCCGTCGATCTGCACCCGCACCTGGCCGGCGCCGCGCGCATGGCTGTCGGCCACCACCACCAGCGTGCAGGTCTCGGCGTCGAGTTGGCTGCTGAATTGCAGCGGCCCGGTCTGCGACAGCGTGCCCTGGCAGGCCACGCCACCGAGCTTGAAGCGCTGCAGCATCGGCATGCGGTGGTTCAGGCCGTCGCGGGCCGACACGCCAGCGGCCGCGCTGAGGTGCAGCAGCAGCGCGGCCAGCGCCGCCGCGCTGCGGTGGCCTGCTGCGTCGCCCGCTGGGGTCAACCCGTGCAGCAGTTC
>JAYVDE010000166.1:0-6895 GCA_043749575.1 Burkholderiaceae bacterium
AACCACCGTCATCCAGCAGCACCTGATCGACCCCGAGATCTGCATTCGCTGCAACACCTGCGAAGCCACCTGCCCGGTCGGTGCGATCACGCACGACGACCGCAACTACGTGGTCGACGCGGTGATCTGCAACCTGTGCATGGCCTGCATCTCGCCGTGCCCCACCGGCAGCATCGACAACTGGCGCACGGTGCTGCGGATTCAGGCTTACAGCCCGGCCGAGCAGCTGAGCTGGGACGAGTTGCCGGCCGAACTCAGCGCCGACGCGCTGGCCGAGGTGGGTGTGGCGGCCGATGCGGTGATCGACGGGGTACCCGCAACGGTCGTCGCCGACCTCACCGGCGACGCACCGTTCAACTCGGCCGCCTTTGGCGCCACGCTGCCACCGTGGTCGGCCGCGCATGCCTACACCAATCTCTATGGCCCGAAGGGGGCGGAGAAGTCCATCACCGCGACGGTGGTCGGCAACGTGCGGGTTACCCAGGTCGGCACCGACTACGACACCCACCACCTGGTGCTCGATTTCGGCGCGTTGCCCTTTCCGGTGCTGGAAGGCCAGTCGATCGGCATCGTGCCACCCGGCGTCGACGCGCTGGGCCGCGCCCACCATGCCCGCCAGTACTCGGTCGCCAGCCCGCGCAACGGCGAACGGCCGGGCTACAACAACCTGTCGCTGACGATCAAGCGGGTGCTGGAAGACCACCACGGCCAGCCGGTGCGCGGCGTGGCCAGCAATTACCTCTGCAACCAACAGGTCGGCGACAGCTGCCAAGTGATCGGCCCGTTTGGCGCCAGCTTCCTGATGCCCAACCACCCGCGATCGAACATCGTGATGATCTGCACCGGCACCGGCAGCGCGCCGATGCGGGCGATGACCGAATGGCGGCGCAGGTTGCGCGCTTCGGGCAAGTTCGAGGGTGGCAAGCTGATGTTGTTCTTTGGCGCTCGCACGCAGCAAGAGCTGCCGTACTTCGGCCCGCTGCAAAGCCTGCCGAAGGATTTCATCGATTCGAACTTCAGTTTCTCGCGCACGCCGGGCCAACCCAAGCGCTATGTGCAGGATGCGATGCGCGAGCGCGCCGCTGACCTGGTGCAGCTGCTGAAGGACCCGAACACCTACTTCTACGTCTGCGGCTTGAAGGCGATGGAAGAGGGCGTGGTGCTGGCGCTGCGCGATGTGGCGACGCAGGCGGGGTTGGATTGGTCGGTGGTCGGCGCTGCGTTGAAGCGCGAGGGTCGGCTGCATTTGGAGACGTACTGAACTGAGCTTGCGGTTTGCGAAGCCCCCGTCAAGCGTCAGCGCATGCCGCGTCATCGAACGGCCGACCCTGGAGTTTTTGCCGCGACCTGAGACCCACCGGCTGGTGACGGACGAACGCAACGCAGCCGACCTTGTCTGCGCATACTTGCCGGGCTCAAGTCGCTGAACTGAGAAGACGCCTGCGCGCAGCGAAAACTGAGTCAGCAGGTGGCCCAGGGGTCCGGGCATTCAGGCTTGTTCATCGGTTGGAACGCGAAAAGAGCACTCGCAAACCAGGCGTCAAAAACGCGTGGTCAATCGGGTGAGCCAGGCCGGCGATTGATCGACCAGCCAGGTTTCCATGGGCTTGTCGGCCCCGGTCAGGATCAGGACGGCCAGCGCAATGAGAACCGCGCCCATGATGGTCTTGCCGGTCTTGCCCGCCTGCATGAGCCTGCCGCGCGCGTTCAGCATGGCGCTGCGCGAGACATAGGCCAGGGCGACCACAGGCAGCGCGGCGCCGAACCCAAATATTCCCATCATCAATGCCACTTGGGCCAAGTGCTCGCCCTGGCTTGCCAGCACGACGGCTGCGCCCAGCGTCGGTCCCACGCACGGGCTCCACACCACGCCCAGCACCAGACCGATGGCGAACTGGCCCCTCAGGCCGTCGAGCCTCATCCCGGCGATCAGGGTGTTGCCTGCGTTACCCATCCCTGCTGTCGCCGAGGCAAAGCGCTGCTGCAAGTTGCCCGACATCAACACCAGGCCGAACAGGCCCAGGATCGCAGCACCGACGTTGCGGAACACGGCCGTATCCAGGCCGAGTGCGGAACCCGCCCACGCGAGCGTGGTGCCGATGACGGCGTAGGAAATGGCCAGCCCGCCCGCCAGGGCCAGCGGCGCGCGCGGGTGCGCGTGGGTTGCGGAGCCCAGCAGGATCGGGATGATGGGCAGCACGCAGGGCGAGAGCGTGGAGAGCAGCCCCGCCAGAAAACCGAAGCCGTAGGAGCCGAGGCCAAACGCCATCAGTTGAGCGTTTTCTTGATCAGCCCTTCAAGGCCGGACGGCGTGGTGTCACCCACTGAGCGGCCCACTTCCTGGGCGCCCTTGAATGCCACGAGCGTGCTTTGCATCGTGACCTTGAATTTCTTGACCGTGGGCTTGTCGGTGTCGAAGTCGACTGCCAGTAGCGTCACGTCCTTGTACGCGGGCTGCTTCATCAGGCTTTCGATGATGGTCTTTTGCGCCTTGCAGGTCGGGCACCAGGTCGCGCTGATGTCCAGCACCACGGGCTTGCCCGCGTGAACCAGCGTGTCGAATTCTTGCTGGCTGAACGGCTTGATTTCTCCAGCCATCGCGATCGAGGTCAGGCAAGACAGGGCCAGCAGTGAGATGGATTTTGCGAATTTCATGGGACGTCTCCTTGAGGGTGGGTGGGAAGTTTTAAGTTCGGTTGACGCGTTCTGGAACCCAAGGCAATGCTGACCGCGCCGCGAGGGCCTTGTTCAGCGTTGCCTCAAGCCGCTGCTCTGGCGACAACGCTTTTTAATCAATGCCGAGTAGCCGATCCAGCGCCAGCTTGCCGCCGCCTCGGCCAGCCAGGTACAGCAGCAGCGCCGCCCACGACAGGTGGGTGGGCCAGGCATCGGGATACACAAATATCTGGATCGTCAGCGTCATGACCAGCAGTGCCAACGCAGACAGTCGCGTGCCAAGGCCGAGTACCAGCAGCAGCGGAAAAACATGCTCGGCATAGGTCGCCAGGTGGGCGGCAATTTCCGGCGCAATCAGTGGCAGTTTGAATTCGGTGCGGAACAGCTCGACGGCGCTGTCCGTGACGCTCAGGAAGCCCTCGACTTTGGTCCGACCCGAACGGTAAAAAATCGCGGCGATGGCCAGCCGGCTACTGACGGCGACGATGTCGTGGCTGATGCATCGCGACAGTCCACCCGTCAGCGCATTCCAGCCAGCGCGAATCTTTTGAGCGGCAGCTGCGGATTCAATCCTTGGTGATCGGGGATTCATATGCGGGCTCCTTCTTCGTGAACGGACAGGTTAGGGACCGGTCAAAGCGCCTGCGCGCAGCAGCTGCGCCAGCATCGCTGCGAGGTCAGCCTCTGGCTCAATGATCAGCGCGGCGCCTGCTGCCTCGCTGAGCCATTGGCCCTCGGCGCAGGCGTCGAGAAAGGCGCAATGGGCGCGGCCCGCGCGCTGCCAGGTGACCTCGTCGACGGGCCGTGTCAGCAAGACGCCTTCAGCCTGCCAGACGAGCTCATCCAGCGCGTTGGTGGCCTCAAATTCCACGCCATCAGCCTGCCGCACTTCCCGGTTGCGCTGCCAGATCGAATAGATCGGGGCCTGGTCGAACCAGCCCCAGCGCGCGCTCGGGTGAGGAGCGAGGCGAATGCTTCCCAGCGCAGCAAGTGGCAGGCTGGCAAGCCACGCGTTGTCGACTGTCGGGGCATCGTCCGCCACATGCGCCTCGATCCAGAACCGGTCCAGGCGCGCGACATCGGCGAGGTAAGGCAGGTCTCGCGCGACGGGATCGAAGGTCGCTAGAAAATCGGCAAAGTGCTCGCCATAGAGCAGCAACCGTGCGTCGTGTGGCGGATGCCGCCCCAGGTATTCGGCGGCGACGCCGCGAAACCACGCCTCGCCGACCAGGCGCGCGACGCAGGGGAAGTTCGCGGCCAGAGCGTCGATGCAGCCGCTGACCACGGTGTTGCGGTACACCGCGAACCCGGGCTGGATGGTCAGGGCGTTGTGGCGGCCCGGATCGAACAGGGCTTCGACAAAGTCTGCTTGAAAGCGCGCCAAAGTTTGGGATGGGACTCGCGGTGTCGGTCGATTCATGACGCATGCTCACAGTCCCCGATCTGACTCAAGTCACCCACGCAAGCCAGCTCGAACGCCGCGCGGCTGCATTCGCCGAGCAGCGTTTCGAAGGCCGGCACATGGCCGTCGCGCTCGATCAGGGTGGGCCGGGCGCCGATGCGCTGGATGAGGTGGCGGTACAGATCCCAGACCTCGGGTGAGACGGGGGTGTCATGCGAGTCGATCAGTAACGTGGCTCCCAGCGCGGGGTCGTTGCTGTGGCCGGCGACATGGATTTCCATCACGCTCTCGCGCGCAAAGCAATCCAGGTAGGCGCGCGCGTCAAAACCGAGGTTGCGCGCTGACACGTGCACGTTGTTCACGTCCAGCAGCAGGCCGCAGCCGGTGCGTCGGACCACCTCATTGAGGAAATCGATCTCGGCCCATGCATGGCCGTCAAGGTGTAAATAGTGCGCCGGGTTTTCGATCGCCATGCGCTGACCGAGTACCGACTGGGTCCGATCAATGTTCGACACGATGCGTTGCAAGGCCTCCTGGCTGCGGGGAAACGGCAGCAAGTCCGGGACGTTCATGCCGTTCCAGGCCGACCACGCCAGGTGCTCGGACACCAGCACCGGCTCGACCCGGCGCACCAGCGCGGCGAAACGCTTCAGGTGCGCTTCGTCGGGCGGCACCGCTCCCGCAAGTGACAGCGACACGCCGTGCAGCGACACCGGGTGACGGGCCCGGATGGCGTCAAGCCAGCGCAGGCGCGGACCCCCCGCGACGAGGTAGTTCTCGGCATGAACCTCGAACCACACACCGGGCGACGCGCAGGCGAGCGCCGCGTCGTAATGCTCAGGCTTGAGACCGAGGCCGCAAAGCAGGCGCGTCATCGCAGGGGGCCGGTGTGTGGATTGCTTGGGCTGGCTTGTGCTGGCGAATAGCTCAGGACTTCATTTCGGTCAGCGACCCCATGCCCTTGGGCGTCTTGATCGACACGCAGGTTCCGGCCGGCACGTGCTTCCATGCGTTGCCCTGGTAGTCGACTTTCGAGGTGCCGGCACAGGTCGTACCGGCACCGGCCTTGCAGTCGTTCTTGCCGGCCATGGCCACGCCGTAGCACTTGTCCATGGTGGTGGTCATCTTGTCGCCCATCGGCTTGGTGTCCTGGGCCAGGGCAGCGCCTGCGGCGAGAGCGGAGAGGGTGAAAGCGGCGGCAACGAGGGAACGGTTCATAGCGTGACTCCGGTGATTGAGTAAGTACCCGCCGTCTGGCGTGGCAATCTGTAGTTCGTGAGCTCGGGTCGGTTGGTTACAGCGCAGGCCACAATCGGCCGACATTTTTTTGCAGGGCTGTATCCAGCTGACCGAATGGCACGAACTACAGAAGCGAACCACTCTGCCTCGGCTCATGACGGGGCCAAAGCCGAAGCCGAGTTGCACGCGTTGTTTCTGCGCGGGCTGGAGGGGGACGCTGGCGCGTATCAGGCGTTTTTGCAAAAGCTCAGCGCGCACTTGCGCGCCTTTTTGCGCCGGCGTTTGTTCGGCTGGCCCGATGAAGTTGAAGACCTCGTTCAGGAATGCCTGCTTGCCATGCACAACAAACGCCACACCTACCTGAGTGACCAGCCCTTGACGGCCTGGGTGCACGCGATTGCGCGCTACAAACTCATCGATCTGCTGCGCTCAAAGTCGCTGCGCGAAGATCTTCAGGATCCGCTCGACGATGAGCTGGCGGTGTTTGCTGAATCCAGCATCGACGCCAGCGAGGCGCGCCGCGACCTGACGGGCCTGCTTGACCTGTTGCCGGACCGGCACCGATTGCCCATCGAGCAGGTCAAGCTCAACGGCCTGTCGGTGAAGGAGGCTGCCGCGCGGCTCGGCATGTCGGAGTCTGCCGTCAAGGTCGGCATTCACCGCGGCCTGAAGGCGCTCAGCAAGCGCGTCGGGAGCTCCTCATGAAAACGGACGAATTGATTGCGTTGCTCGCCGCTGACACGGTGCCGGTCGCGCAGCGTGGCACGGCGTGGCCCTTGGGTCGTGCCGTCGTCTCAGGGCTTGTGCTTGCGGCAATCGGTATGCAACTTGTTCTTGGTGTGCGAGCCGATCTGGCGCAGGCGGTCCTGGCGCCCATGTTCTGGATGAAGGTGATCGTGTCTGCGGCGGTGGCCGTGGCGGGCTTTGCAACCCTGACCCGGCTCGCCCGTCCGGGCGTCCCAGCCCGCACCGGTTGGGTTGTCATGGCCGTGCCGTTCGTGCTGCTGTGGTGGCTGGCATTGGCAGCCTATGTGGCCGCGCCGCCGCACGCGCGTGCGGCGCTGGTCTGGGGTCACACCTGGCAGGTGTGTCCCGTCAACATCGCGTTGCTTTCGGTGCCAACTTTTGTGGCGGCGTTCGTCGCGTTGCGCCAACTCGCACCGACCCATCCGGGGCGCGCCGCGCCTGCGCGGGTGCACTCAGTGGCGCCGCCGGGGCGATGATTTATGCCTTCCATTGCCCCGAGGCTGGGTTGCCGTTCATGGCGATCTGGTACGTCGTCGGCATGGCCGTACCGCTGGGCGTCGGTGCCTGGCTCGGGCCACGCGTACTCCGGTGGTGAGCCGGGCCCGCCGGAAGTCGTGACAGCGTTTTGCACGCCAGGTACAGCGACGCAGCAAGCGCCACCGTCGCCCCAGTATCTGACCCGCAAGTGACCGCCACCACGTCTCCCGCAGGTTTAGCATTCGCAGCCTGCGCCCAAGCCCACCACCCGCCAGGAGACCCCATGACCCACGCCTACATCTGCGACGCCATCCGCACCCCCTTTGGCCGCTACGGCGGTGCCTTGTCGTCGGT
>JAYVDE010000167.1:0-6894 GCA_043749575.1 Burkholderiaceae bacterium
ATTGGCGCGGATCATGTCCTTGAGCGACAGCGATTCGTCATAGGCAGCGTGGCTGCGCGCCAGCAGCGTGGCCGGCGAAAGGTCGGGCACGCCGCCCAGTTGCACGATGCGCCGGGCGAGCCGGTCGGCGTGCCCCAGCTCTTCGTTGGCATGCACCAGAAACTCTTCGGCGATCTTTGGCGATGCCAGGCCCGCGGCCGTGAAGTGGTGGCGCCGGTAACGCAGCACGCAGACCCATTCGGTGGCCAGCGAGTCGTTGAGCAGCGCCAGGATCTCGTCGCGCCAGGGACCATAACCCGGCGTCACTGCGCCTTGGTCAAGGCTGCGACGGGCGGCGTTGATCGCGTCTTGGTCCAGCACCATCGCGGTGTGGCGTTGCGAGGCCGGCAGCGGCCGGTTCGGGGTGGGCTCGTGATGGGCGGCCATGCGGCTCCTGATGGTGGGTGTGGGGCCCGCCGCGGGTTGCGGCAGGTCGCTCAATGCACTCTAGGCAGCCTGCCGGTGCCGGGCCATAGGCGCACGGCGCACGGCGCAGTAGGACACCACCCCGCGAACGCTAGCCACGGCTGTCAAACCACCGCGCCGAACAAACTGCCGACACCGGCGGTGATGGCCATGGCCAGTGCGCCCCAGAAGGCCACCCGCCAGGCACCCAGGGCGATGCCGGCACCACCGGCGCGGGCCGCCACGGCACCCAGCAGTGCCAACAACAGCAGCGACATCGTGGCCACCCAGGGGATCAGCGTGCCCGTTGGCGCACCGGCCGCCACCGCCAGCGGCAGCCCGGCGCCAACCGCAAAGCTGGCCGCCGACGACATCGCCGCCTGAATCGGTTGGGCGCCACCGCCGGGCGACAAACCAAGCTCTTCACGGGCGTGCGCAGCCAGTGCATCGTGGGCCGACAACGTCGACGCCACCTGTACCGCCAGTGCTGGTGGCAGTCCGCGCGCGGTGAAGAGCCCGGCCAGTTCGTGTTGCTCGCCGGCCGGGTCGGCCTGCAACTCAGCCCGCTCGCGAGCCAGATCGGCCTGTTCGGTGTCGGCTTGTGAATAGACCGAGACATACTCGCCGGCGGCCATCGACATCGCGCCGGCCACCAAGCCGGCCACCCCCGTGAGCACGATGCTGCGTGGCGTTGCGCCGGCAGCGGCGACACCGATCAGCAGGCTGGCCGCGGAGACGACGCCATCGTTGGCGCCCAGCACGGCGGCGCGCAGCCAGCCGGTGTGCTGGCTGCGGTGGCGTTCAAGGTGGTGGCGTGAGGCTCGCATCGCGCATCGGACTGTGGCCTGCAAGCGGTGGCGCTACCGTTCGCCACCGCACCGACCTGGGGCCGGCAGCTGCCTAACCTGCAATGTCGACGTGCGAGGCTTGGCGCAGGTTGACACCCATTTCGTTTGTGATCAAAGGATCTGCCATGAAACTTTCCCTCTACGCTTTGCTGGTCTCTTCGGTCGTGCTGCTGGGGGCCTGTAACAGGCCGGTCGAAGTGATCCAGCCGGTAGTCGTGCCTGGCCCGGCCGGCCCGACCGGCCCTGCAGGCGATGCAGGCGCTACCGGAAAACCTGGTGAGACCGGCAAGGCCGGCACCGACACCACGGTGATCGTGGTGCCCGTACCGGCCGCCTCAACGCCGACCCAGTGAGGGGCGCGGTCACTCTGAATTGCAGGCCTGCGATGGGCCTGACGGGTCTGGGCCTCGGTAGGGCTGGCGAGGGTCTGCGGCCGTTGGTTTGCCAGGCGAAACTCAGGATTGCGCAGCAAAGGTGACACCGGCAATGACACCGGCAATGACACCGGCAATGACACCGGCAATGACACCGGCAATGACACCGGCAGTGCCACCGGCAGTGCCACCGGCAATGACACCGGCAATGACACCGGCAATGACACCGGCAGTGAGACCGATGTCTCAGCGGCCGCGCTGCGACCGCGTCAGCAGGCCAGCCAGCGCCATCAACGCGGCGCCCGCGGCTGCGGCGATCAACACCGCCTTGACGGGCTCATCTCGGATGTAGTGCAAGGTGTCATCCGAGGTGCGCCTAGCCTGAGCCTGCAGCTGCAGCGACTGCTCGCGCACCGCATCGAGACCCTGGCGGGCCAGGGTCTGGGCCTGGTCGCTGAAGCGGTCCAGCACCGGCATGGTGTTGTCGCGCAACTGGTGCACCGCGTCGCCCAGGCCGTCGAGCGCGCCGTTGGTCGCCTGGCGGGTCGCGCTGAGGGCCTGGTCGACTGATCGCGTGGCGGCATCGCCCAGTTGGGTGGCCGAGTGGGTGGATTTGTTTCCGAACATGGCTGATCCTTTGAAGTGACAGGGGACGTGCAGGGGACGTGCAGGGGACGTGCGGGGGGCGGTGCAGGCTGGGGCGTCTCAGGTCTTGCGTACCAAGCCGACCAGGAAGCTGATGATCGCCAGCACAGCAAAGACGAAAAACAAGATCTTGCCGATCTCGATCGCGCCAGCAGCAATGCCGCCGAAGCCGAACAGCGCTGCGATCAGGGCGATGACGAAAAAGACAACGGCGTAATGCAGCATGGTGAGCCTCCTGAAAGTGCGGTCCGCAGGCCGGGATTGCCGCGGTGAGGGCAGTGTCGAAGAGCCAGCCCTTGGCGTTCAGCGGACGCCAGCCCGCAGCCTTGTCGGTGCAGGCGGGCCCTTGGCGTAGGACGCTGACTACAGCGGCAGGGCGCGCCGTCTGCTGCCGGCGCGCCGGCCTGGCGGGCACAGTGATCCATCGGCCCTGGGCCGTTGAAGGACACGCCATGAGCCTGACCGCCTGCTTTCTCGTCACACTGGTCGTGCTGCCGGCCTTCGGGCTGGTCACCTGGGCTTGGTGGTCGTTGGGCCGTCCGATCGACGACGAAGGTCTGCTGCCCGGCTTCGAGGGCCTGCACCCAGTTCGACAGGACCTTAGAGCATGTTCACCTGCGTGGGCAGGCCCAGCAGCAGGCGACCGGTGAACTCGTAGGTGGCGTCGTTGACCATCATGTGCTGGGTGACCACGTGCACGTTGCGCAGCGCCCGCTGCAGCGGCGATGCGGCAAACACCGCACCACCACCGGCCAGCGTGTAGACGCGGTCGACCACCTCGGCCGAGGTCTGCACCGCATGGGTGGCGGCCAGCCGCAGGTCGCGTCGAGCGTCGAGCGCCAGTGTGCCGGGCAGCTGGGCCGCGGCCCAGGCGGCGTTCACGCTGGCCATCAGCCAGGCCCGGGCCGACTGCAGCTTGGCTTCGGCGCGGGCGACGGCGTCTTGCACCACCGGCCGCGTGGCCAGCGGCTTGCTGCTGGCCTGCGGCACGCTGCGGCCGGCTTCGGCGATGAAGTGGTCGAGCGCCTCGCGCGCGATGCCGGTGGCCACCGCTGCAATCGCGATGGCCAGCAGGCCGAAGACCGGAAAGCGGTAGAGCGGCGTGTTGATGCGCGCGCCGTCAAACAGCGAGGCACTGCGCGACAGTGGCACGAAGGCATTGGTGACCTCGAACTCGCCGCTGCCGGTGCCGCACAGGCCGTGGCTGTCCCAGTTGTCGACCAGCCGCACCTGCGCGCGGTCGAACACCACGCTCAGCACCTGCGGTGCGCCGTCGGCACCCAGCTGGGGCTTGCCGTCGTCGCCTAACAGCAGGCAACCGGCGGTGATGATGTCGGCGTTGTGTGCGCCCGATCCCCAGGCCCAGCGGCCGCTGACGCGCAAACCGGCCACGCCGCCTTGCTCGGCCGCCACCGCCTTGCCGCGTGGCGCGAACACGCCAGCGGCTTTCAGGTCGGGCCGGCTGAAGATCGCCCGCGCCTCGGCCTCGGGCAAGTAGGCGGCCAGCAGGCTGGCGGTGCAGGAGATGAAGCAGCACCACGCGGTGGCGGCGTCGGCGCGGGCGAGCTGCTCGATCACCGCGTAGAAGGTGGCCGGGTGGGTTTCGTGCCCGCCAAAGGCCCGGGGCGTGAGCAGCCGGTACAGGCCGGCGCTGGCCAGCGCGTCGGCGATGTCTTGAGGCAGGTGGCGTTGCGCCTCGATCTCGGCGCTGCGCCCGCTCAACGCCAGAGCGGCGCGCCCCGCCTCTGCCAACAAGTTGCGGTGCTGGGATGATGGCATTGGGTCGGTACGACACGGCATGCGGCACTCCACAGCAAGGCGCTGCCTGGATGATGCGCCGCTGCCGCCACGCCGGCCATGCTGGTTGCCACCGAGGCAGCGGGGCCGGTTAGGGCAACGCTGAACAAGTCCCTCGCGGCGCGGTCAGCCCTGTTTTGGGCGGTCGGCGGCGTTGCAAATCCTCGCCATAGCTGGGCTATGGCTGTGGTTTGCGCCTTGCAGCCCATCCCAAACCAGGGCGCCCGCACGCGCGAGGACTTGTTTAGCGGGTGCTCGCCCGCGTGCTCCCGTCTGTGCCCGTCTGTGCCCGTCTGTGCCCGTCTGTGCTCGCCTGTGCCCGCCTGTGCCCGTCTAGTGGGCGTTAGGGCCTTGGGTCGGACCTGCCGGTGGTGGTGACAGCAAGCCGTCGTCGGCGTCGAACAGGCTTTCGAGGTACTGCTCGCGCACGCCGTAAAAGGCTTTCAGCTCGGCCACTTGGGCCCGCAGCGCGGCCTGCTGCGCGGCGGCCAACGGCTGGGCGCGGCGCACCGCCAACACCATCTTGTTCTTGCCGGTGTGCTCGGGCGAGATGAATTCGAACACCTGGGTGTCGTAGCCCCGGCTCTGCAGCAGCATCGCGCGCAGCGTGTCGGTCAGCATCTCGGCCTGCTCGGTCATGTGGATGCCGTGGCGCAGCATCGGCTGCAGCAGCGGGGGGCTGCGCATCTGCGGCCGCAGCTGCTGGTGGCAACACGGCGAGCACAGGATGAGCGCCGCGCCGCTGGCCACGCCGCGGTGCATCGCCACATCGGTGGCAATGTCGCAGGCATGCAGGGCGATCATCACGTCGATGCCGGCGCCGCCTTCTTCGGTGAAGCTGCGCACATCGCCGGTGGCGAAGTGCAGGCCGGCGAGCCCCAGCCGGGCCACTGCCGCGTTGCACAGGCCGGTCAGGTCGTCGCGCAGCTCGACGCCGGTGACATCGGGCACCCGGCCGATGGCGCGCAGGTGGTGTTGCACGGCGAAGGTCAAATAGCCCTTGCCGGCGCCGAAATCGAGCACCCGCAGCGGCTGCGCGGGGTCGCGCGTGGCCAGCGTCGACTGCGCGATGGCATGGCCGAGCAGCTCGACAAACTTGTTGATTTGCCGCCACTTGCGCGCCATCGCCGGCACCAGGCGGCCTTGGGGGTCGGTGACGCCCAGCTCGGCCAGGAAGGGCAGGTCCAGCGCCAGCGCGTGCTGGCGGGCCTGGTCGTGGGCCTCGGCCTGGGGCGGCGGGGCGGCCGCCGCGGCCAGCTTGCCCACCCGCAGGCCCCAGCTGCCACGCTTGCCGAAGGCCAGCTGGATGTCGTGCTGGCGGGTCACCAGGTGGGCGTGGTGGAAGCTGCCTTCGACCAGCGCGGCCAGCAAGACCACCGCATCCGCCACGGGCAGGTTCTTGGTGATGTCGCGGGTCTGGTGGCGCCACACCAGCGACAGGTGATCCTCGCCCCGCAGCACCACCCGACGGGCCAGCAGTTTCTGCAGCGTGGGGTCGGTGCCGTGCGGGCGGGCCAGGCCCAGCTGCACGAAACTGCCGTCGGCCAGACAAGCCCGCAGGCGGTGGATGAACTGCTGCGGCTCGGTGGCCGGCGTGGCTGTGGGTGCGGGTGTGGGTGCGGATGCGCCGGGTCGGTGCGGGGAGGCGTCGGTCATGGCCCGATTGTCGGCGCCTTGGCGCTGCGGCAGCTCGACGACTTGACGCCACCGAGCCAGCGCCGGCGGGTGCGGTCGGTGATGTGTCCGTTGATGTGTCCGTTGATGTGGTCGGTGCTGTGGTCGATACCGCGACCGCCTCAACCGTCAGTACAAGGTGTCGCGCTGGCGCAGCGGCAGGGCAGCGTCGTAGGCGGCGCCGTCAAACCGGCCTTGGCTTGCCGTGGTCAACATTTGCCCGGCGCTGGGCAGCGTGTTGCGCGCAGGCCAGCTGGCGGGGTTCCACAGTTGCGAGCGGACCAGTGCCCGAGCGCACTGGAAATAGACCACATCGATGTCGATCACCACCACCGTGGCCGGTGGTTTGCCATCGATCGCCAGGCGCTGGCACAGCGCGGGGTCGGCGCTGAGGTGGGCTCGGCCGTTGATGCGCAGGGTTTCACTGGTGCCTGGCACCAGGCACAGCAGCGCCACCCGCGGGTCGGCCACGATGTTGTGCAGGCTGTCCAAGCGCTGGTTGCCGCGCCGGTCGGGCAGCAGCAGGGTGCGCTCGTCCTGCACCACCAGCACCGGCGCCGGGTCGCCGCGTGGCGAGGCGTCGAGCCCGCCAGGCCCGCTGGTGGCCAGCACCACGAAGGGCGAGGCTTCCAGCAGCGCGCGGTAAGCGGCGTTCAGCACCGCCGATTCCTTGACCAGCGAGGCCTCGCTGGGCTGGCCGTACAGCGCGGCCAGCTGCTCGGCGCTGTGCAGCTGGCCGGGTGCGATGGCCGGGGCGGTCTCGGTCTCGAAATCGACAGCGGCCGCGGCCACCGCGCGGATCAGCGGGCCAAAGCTGGTCAAACCCGGCAGCGTCGCGTTGTGATGGGCGCGGATCATGGCGCCACTGGCATGGGGCTTGTCGTGCGTGGTGTGGCCATCGGCCACCAGCGTGACCGCCAGGCCCAGGCCGGCGGCGCGCCGGGTGCTGGTGTCGACGCAGAACTCGGTGGCGTAGCCGCAGACCACCAGGTGGCGGATGTCGCGTGCGGCCAGCCAGTCGGCCAGGCCGGTGCGCAGGAAAGCATCGGGCGTGGTCTTGCGCACGAAGTGGTCTCCGGGCTCGGCCTGCACCACCGCCGGCAGGGCCCAGC
>JAYVDE010000168.1:0-6894 GCA_043749575.1 Burkholderiaceae bacterium
TCGGGCATGTGGGTGGCCGCCGGCGCCGGCGTGGGCGGCGGCTCGCTGATCTATGCCAACGTGTCGGTCGAGGCCAAGCCCGAGGTCTTCGACGCCCGCTGGCCCCAGGGCCTGACCCACGCCACGCTGAAGCCCTACTACGACCGCGTCGCGCAGATGATGGACTTAGCGACCATCCCCGACAATCAGCTCACCGCGCGCTACTGGCTGATGAAGGAGGGCGCTGACAAGCTGGGCTGGGGCGACCGCTTCCACAAGCTGCCGCTGGCGATCCACTTCGACCCCGACTTCGACCCCGCGCGCGCACCGGCCCGTGCCGACAGCCACAGCAAATCCTGGATCAACCCGCACGGCGTGCAGCAAGGTACCTGCGTGCATTGCGGCAACTGCGACATCGGCTGCCAGGTCTTGGCCAAGAACACGTTGGACCTCAACTACCTGGCGGTCGCCGAACAGCGCGGCGCCGAGATCCGCCCGCTGCACCTGGTGATGAAGATCGAGCCGCTGGCCCCCGCCACCCCCTCAACCGCAGGCAGCGGCTACCGCGTGCACTTCGACCGCCTCGAAGGGGGGGTGCGCCACCCCGGCAGCGCCACCGCAGCGCGGGTGATCCTGGCCGCTGGTTCGATCGGCAGCACCGAGCTGCTGCTGCGCAGCCGCGACCAATACCGCACGCTGCCCAAGTTGTCGGCCCGGCTGGGCAAGGGCTGGGCCTTCAATGGCGACTTCGTCACCCCCGCCTTTTACAAGGGACGCAAGGTGTCACCTTCGCACGGGCCTACGATCTCCAGCGCGATCGACCTGCTCGACGGCGTCTACAAGAACCAGGCGCTGTTCATCGAGGACGGCGGCGTGCCCAACCTGGCCGGTGAGTTCATCAAGCAGCGGCTCAAGCGCCTGCCCGCCGGCAAATTGAAGAAGCTGTGGCAAGGCCTGGGCGAGCACGCCGACCTGCAAGACCCGCTGGCCGGCATGATGCCGTGGTTCGGCCAGGCGGTGGACGCCGCCGATGGCGAGTTTTACCTAGGCCGGCTCTGGTACATGCCCTGGCGCCGCACCCTGAAATTGAACTGGGACTACCGCGCCAGCGAGGCCGTGGTCAACGCGATGGTCGAGGTGCACGAAAAACTGTCGGCAGCCACTGGCGGCACGCCCGTCGTGCCGCCGACCTGGACGATCGCCAAAAACCTGATCACGCCGCACCCGCTGGGCGGCTGCAACATGGCCGACAGCGTCGAGCTGGGTGTCGTCGACGGCTATGGCCAGGTCTTTGGCTACCCCGGCCTGCACGTGATGGACGGCGCCACGCTGCCGCGCGCGATCGGCCTGAACCCGTCGCGCACCATTGCCGCGCTGGCCGAGCGCGGGTCGGAGCGCATCGTGGCGCGGGCCTGAGCGGCAGCACGACGGCCATCGTCCCGTGAATCCAAGGCCATCCCCCTTGCGACGAGGCCGGTCGTGCCGCACTGCCGCGGTGGGGGCGGCCTTGGCACTGGTCGGCGCGCTGGCGGGGCAGCCGGCGCGGGCGGCCGATCCGGCTGCCGCACCCGTGACCGCCACCGCGCCCGCCCCAGTGCGCTCGCCGCCACCGCTACCGCTGTCATCGCCGCTGTTATCGCCGCCGACATCGCCGCCGACATCGCCGCCTTCTTCGCCGCCAGCCATCGCCGCCACCGCCGACCGCTGCCTGGCCGCTGCCGACGAGGCCGCGCTGCTGGCCTGCCGCACCACCCAGCATGCCGATGCGACCCGGGCCTTGGGCCAGGCGGTCGACAAGCTCCAGCAGCGCTTGCGTGACGATGCGCCCGAGCACCTGAAACTGTTCAATGCGGCTCAGCAGGCCTGGCACCACTACCGCCAGGCTGAATGCCGGTTTCGCCACCGTGAATCGGCCGGCGGCGCGGCCTACCCCGCCAGCGTGTTGTCCTGCGCCACCGACCTGAGCCTGCAGCGGCTGCAAGCCCTGCAGACAGTGATCAACCGACCCTGAACCTGAGCCCGAACCCACGACGCCGGCCCGGCTCACGGACGGCATTTCCCCACCGACCAGGAGTGTCACGATGGCCAGCAACGACCCCAGCACGTCCGACCCCGTTCCGCCCTACGGTTTGATCACCTGGGAGGTTGAGGGCAACGAAGGCGGCCCGTACCACAGCCGCAAGCTGCACGTGCCCAGTGCCACCTCGGGCCTGACCCTGGGCCGCGGCTACGACATGAAAAACCGCAGCGCCGCCAAGATCCAGCAGGACCTGGTCAGCGCCGGCGTGCCTGCCAGCGACGCGGCCAAGATCGCCCGGGCGGCGGGCCTGGCCGGCGATGGGGCGAAGAAATTCATTGCCGACCAGCAACTGGCGGCCTTCGAGATCGCCAAACCGGCCCAGGTGGCGTTGTTCCTGATCACCTACGCCGACGAAAAAGCGGTGGTCGACCGCATCAGTGCCAAGCCCGAGACGGTGGCCGCTTACGGCGCTTGCGACTGGGCCAAGATCGACCAGCCCGTGATCGACTTGCTGGTCGACCTGAAGTACCGCGGCGACTACACGCCTGACAGCCGGGTGCTGGTGCAGCCGCTGGCCTCGCGCAACGACTTGGCTGGCCTGGCCCAGGTGATGAAAGCGCGCGCCAGCTGGCCCAACGTGCCCAAGGACCGCTTCGAGCGCCGCGTCGCCTTCCTCGACAAGGCGCTGGCCGCGCGCGCCGCGGGTTGAACGGCCGCCGTCAGACTGTCAATCAGGCTTCTGCCAGACCACGCCGTCTTCATTGAGGATGGCGTCCAGCGGCACGTCGTGCGGCTCGGCCTCCAGCCAGGGGATGTAGCCGTGCCCATAGCCCACGCCCACGGTGTAGGGCTTGGGCACCAGCGCGGCCAGTGTGCGGTCGTAGAAGCCGCCGCCGTAACCCAACCGCGTGCCGCCCGGGCCATAACCCACGCAGGGCACCAGCAGCATCTGCGGCTCGAACTCGTCGGTGTCCTTGGGCTTGGGGATGCCGAAGGCATCGTCCTCCATCGGGCAGCCCGGGTACCAGACGTGAAAGCGCAGCTGCTTGCTGTCGCGGTTGATCACCGGCAGGCCGATGCGGCGCTGCTCGTCGGCCTCGCTCCAGCGGTACAGCGCGGGCAGCGCATCGAACTCGCCCTTGATCGGCCAATAGGCGCCGACCGAGGTCTCGGTGCGGCCCACCAACCAGACCCGCAGCACTTGCTGCAGGTGCACCGCGCGCTGGTGACGGTCGACCATCGCCAGGCGCTCGGCCTGCAACTGGCGGCGCCGTTCTTTCTTGTCGCGCGAGGGTTCGAAGCTGAAACGGTAGGTGGAGCTCATGGCTGCGATTGTCGGCCACCAGGGGCGCGCCGGGGGCATTGGGCAAGCGCTGCGCTGCCTACACTGCGTGCCATGTTTGCCGATCACGGCCTGGTGGCGCACTGCCTGGAACTGCTGTCCTCGTTGGGGCCGACCCGTGCACGCCGCATGTTCGGCGGCCACGGGCTGTACGCGGGCGAGCACTTTTCCAGCAGCAGCACCCCGACATCGACATCCGCATCTCGGCCACCGATGTGCGGGCCGAGCTCGACGACCCCGATCTCGACCTGCTGCTGCGCTATGACAACGCCAGCAACATGTCCGCCCTGGCCGAACGCATGTTCGGCGAACTGCTGACCCCGGTGGTCAGCCCCTGGCTGCTGCAACAGGCCGCCAGCGGCCAGGCGCCGCCGCTGGCCCGGCCGGCCGACCTGGCCCACCACGCGCTGCTGGAGGACGACGACCACCGGCCCAGCACCTCCTTCGTCAGCTGGCACCGCTGGCTGGAACACCAGGGCCTGCCCGGCCTGGCACCGCGCCGATGGGTGTTCGTCAACTACACCCACCAGCAGGTGCAGGGCGCGTTGGCCAGCCAGGGCGTGGCGCTGGCCCGCATGGCCTTGATACACGAGCAGCTCTACCGGGGCGAACTCGTTGAGCCCTTTGGTCCGGCCGGCCGCCTGCACGCGCCCAACGCCTACTGGCTGCTGCCACTGCCCGACACCCGGCTGCCCCCCGAGTTGCGCGCCTTCATCGCCTGGGTGCGCGGCGAGGCGGCGATCACCCGTGCCGCGCTGGGCGACGCCCCGGTGCCCTGAGCTGCGCCGTGCGTGCAGCGCCATCCCGGCGCTGCCATCCATGCACTGACGGCTTGACCGCGATGCCAAACCATCCACCTGCCGTGGCAGCGCATGCACGCCGGCTGGCCTAGCATGGCGCCGTGTTTCAAGAGGCCCACCATGCTCAAGCTCCATATCGGCAACAAGAACTACTCGTCCTGGTCGATGCGGCCTTGGGTGCTGCTGCGCCACTTCGGCATCCCGTTCCAGGAGGTGATGCACCGCTTCGACAGCTTCGAGCCGGGCTCGGCCTTCAAGCAGGCCGTCGGCTCCCTCTCGCCCACCGGCAAGGTGCCGGTGCTGGTGCACGGCGACCTGGTGGTCTGGGACACCCTGGCCATTGCCGAGTACGCGGCCGAATACGCCGCCGAGCACTTTCCCGAGCAGGCCCTGTGGCCGCGCGACCAGGCCCAGCGCGCCCGTGGCCGCAGCCTGTGCGCCGAGATGCACGCCGGCTTCGGCGCGCTGCGCAGCGCCTGCCCGATGAACATCGAGGCCGCGCTGCCCGAGGTCGGCGTGCGTGTGCTGGCCGAACAAGCCGCAGTGGCCGCCGATCTGGCACGCCTGGTCGCGCTGTGGACCGGCGCATTGGCCGCCAGTGGCGGGCCCTTCTTGTTCGGCGGTTTTTCGACCGTCGACGCCTACTACGCGCCGGTGGTGGCGCGGCTGCGCTGTTATGCCCTGCCGGTGCCGCCGGCCGTCACCGCCTACCTCGACCGCGTGTGGGCCAGCCCCGGCGTGGCCGCCTGGGTGCGCGAGGCGCTGGCAGAACGCGACTTCCTGGCCTTCGAAGAACCCTACCGCAGCTCCCACTGAGCCAAATAGCAAAGCGGGCAAGCGGGCAAGCGCTTGAGGGTGCCAGGGCGTTACCGGCTGGGTCAGTGCCGCCGCAAGGGCCTGCGTTACAGTCGTTTGAAGGCCAAGCCTGCCCGCGCCGCTGGGGCGTTGGCCACCGGCGCACCGCGCCCGACCCATGCCTCCCAATCCCGTGATGACCGGCCTGCCCCATTTCCTGCGCCGCGGCGTGGCCGCCCTGCTGCTGGGCAGCACGCTGGCGGGGCCACCAGCGCCGGCACACGCCCAGGCCAACCCGCTCGACACCACCGTGGTCGATGCCCGTGAAGCCGCACGCAAGCGCGACCGTGCTGGCCTGGCCGCCGCCCGCGCCGCGCTGCAAGCCGGCCAGCACCCGCTGACACCCTGGGTCGACTACTGGGACCTGAGCAACCGCTTGAGCGAGGTGCAGGCCGACGAGGTCGAGGCTTTCTACGGCCGCTGGCCCGGCAGCTATGTCGAAGACCGGCTGCGCAACGACTGGCTGCTGGAACTGGGTCGCCGCCGCGACTGGACCGGCCTGGCGCGCGAGTACCCACGATTCCGCATGAACGACGACCGCGAGGTCACCTGCTGGTGGTTGTTCACCGAGCACCTGGCTGGCCGCGACGTCACCGAGGCCGCGCGCAACGTCTGGTGGGCTCAGCGCGAAAACGACGACGGCTGCAACCTGCTGGCCACCGCGATGGTCGACGCCAAGCGCTTCAGCAACGACGACGTCTACCGCAAGGCCAGGCTGTCAGTGGAACTGCAGCGGCCCGGCGTCGCCAAGTCGGCGCTGGGCCTGCTGGGCAACGTCGCCGGGCGCGATGCAGTCGAGGCCCTCGACAACCCGCTGCGTTACCTGCAGCGCCCGCTCGCCAGCCCGACCCGCGCCGCCCAAGAGCTGCGGCTGCTGGCCGTGATGCGCCTGGCGGCCAGCGATGTCGACGCCGCCGTGGCGCAGTTGGCGCCCAACAACCTACTGCTGAACGCGCCGCTGGCCGCCTGGGGCTGGGCCTACATCGGCCGGCAGGCGGCGTTCAAGCTGTCGATCGACGCGACCGAGCACTACCGGCGTGCGCTGGCCCTGCTGACCGACCGCGATCCCCGCTCGCTGCTGCGGCGTGGCGACGATGTCCGCAGTGCCGGCTGGACCGACGAGACTCTGGCCTGGGGCGTGCGTGCCACGCTGCGCGGCGCGCCAGCGCTGCAGCGCTGGCCGCAGGTGCTGCAACTGGTCGACGCGATGAGCGCGGCCGAGCAGCGCGATCCGGCCTGGGCCTACTGGCGCGCCCGCGCGCTGGCCGCCACGGCCCGTGAAGGCGCCGAGGGCGAGGCCCAGCGCGCCGACGCGCAGCGCCAGCTGGCGGCGATGGCCGGTGCGCTGAGTTTCTACGCCAAGCTGGCGGCCGAGGACTCGGGCACGCCCGCCGCGCTGCCCGCTACACCGGTACCGCTGACGGCCGCCGAACGCCAGGCCGCGGCCAGCCACCCCGGCCTGGGCCGGGCGATGCTGCTGGTGCAGCTGAACCTGCGTGACGAGGCCCGGCGCGAGTGGAACTTCTCGCTGCGCGGCATGGTTGATCGTGAACTGCTGGCCGCCGCCCGCCTGGCCTGCGACCGCGCCGACTGGCAGCTCTGCATCAACACCGCCGAGCGCACCCGGGTCGAGATCGACACCAACCTGCGTTACCCGATGCCGTTTGCCGACGACATCACCGCCGCCGCGCGCGCGGCCGGCCTCGAGCCGGCGTTGGTGTTCGGCCTGATCCGGCAGGAAACCCGCTTCATGCCGCAGCTCAAATCCAGCGTCGGCGCGGCCGGTCTGAGGCAGGTGATGCCGGCCACCGCGCGCGACGTGGCCAAGAAAATCGGTCTGCCGTGGACCAACCCGGCGCTCATCAGCGACCCCGCCACCAACCTGCAGCTGGGCACCG